>CALMVM010000072.1 GCA_937873255.1 uncultured Verrucomicrobiota bacterium
CCCCACCCCGCGCGTGGCGAAGGCCGTGCGGATGTCGGGCACGTCGTCGCCCGCGAACCCGGCGTTGTCGGCGGCGATGAGGCTGTCGCGCGCCACGATGATCGTCGGGTTCGTGCCGTCGAGCTTCATGCCGTCGGTGACGATCTGGAGCGCGCGCTGGTTGCCGACCGCGTAGCCGAGCCGCTGGATGAGGCGGGCGCGCATCTCCAGCAGGGTCGTGCACCAGAAAAACCCGACGTTGTGGACCTCGCTGGCGTTGATTCCGATGATCGGGCTGGAGGGATACGCGCCGTTGCTCAGGCCGTTGTTCTGGGTCAGGTCGATGACGCCGAAGGTCAGCGGATTGTGCGGCTTGCCGTTGGCCCCCAGGTTGGATTTCACCGCGTAGGGGAACACGCGGATGCCGTAGTAATAATTGTCGTGGAAACCCGTGCCGAGTTCGTAGGTGACGTACCCGCCGGAGGGAAATAACCCGGTCACGTCCTCGTCGGCGCGCGAGAGCAGGCAGCGCGCGTAGTAATCCGACCAGCCCTCGCCCATGCCGCCGGCCTGCTGGGTGCTCAGGCCGCTGCCGTTGTTGTGCAGGCGGTTGGACGTGCCGTGGGTCATCTCGTGGATGTACACGTCGGCATCGAGCGAGCCGTCGCGGATCGGCGTCGTGTTGGTGAAGATGTACATCTGCATCCGTCCGGGTGAGCCGTCGGCGGGGGTGGAGAAGTTCGAGTTGTTCACCCCGGAGTAATCCTGCGCCTCGGCGCTGATGGCGTCGTTGCCGGTGCCGCCCTTGCCGAAGTTGTTCGTCTGGAAATTGCGCGCCGCCTCGGTGAACCCGAGGTTGTACAGGCGATCGTGGTAGCGGTTGGTCCAGAAGAAGAGGTTCGTGACGATGCCGTTGCGATAATTCGTGTCGCTCGGGCTGGTGCTGCCGCCAGCCCCGGAGAGACCCGGCGCGGGGTTGTAGTCGAAGTTGAAGACGCGGCCCGTGCCGGTGACGTTGGCATCCACGCCGTTGGGCGCGACGAGGTCCACGCCGCAGGTCACGTTGTTGCCCAACGTGGAGTTGTTGCCGTCGGTGATCCACCCCAGCGGACTGGCGGTCAGGTCGTCGGCGACCAGCGTGACGTTGACGCGCGCGACCTCGGGCGGCTGCGTCCCCTGCCCCGGCAGGACGGTGGAAGGCGTCAGCGGCGTGGGGCTGACGCCGGTGTAGACGTTGTAGGTAGCCGTTTGCGTTTGGTCCTGCGTGATGTTCTTGCGCCACAGCAGCGTGCCGTCGTTGGCGTCGATGAGTAGGTAATAGGCGTTGACCGGTTCCCACAACACCATGGAATACGCCAGCGTGGCGACGCCGGGCTCCAACGGGAAATAGACGAGTTCGGTGCGGGTCGCGCGCACGTAAGGCCCGCCGGCAAGCGTGGCGACGCGGCCTGATTCCTCGGCGGACATCGTCGTCAGCCGCTCGGCGTTGACCTGACGGCCGATGTGACCGGAAGCGGCGGCGACGGCCCGAGCGGGCGTAAGCAAGGCGGCGGCCGGCAGGCTGGCGGCGTCGAGGCCGCTGGCGAGGTTGCCGGTCGTGCGAGCCAATGCCCCGTCGGCGGTGAACGCAGCCTGGATTTCTCCCTGGAAAACGGGCAGGCCGTTGACGCGCTGTTCGAGCCGCACCCACGAGAGGTTGCCGGCCGGATTCGCGTAATCGGCGGTCTTGACGAGCGCGGCGGTTTCTCCGGCCGTCAGTCCGTACAGGCCGGCGTAGCGCGCGAGGAACCTGCGCAGGATAGCCTCGTGGGCGTCGGCGGACGGCGCGGTCAGGAATTCCCTCGCCGTCTCGGTGCCGACGATCTCGACGCCGCTGCCGAGCCAGTTGTTCTCCGTGTGCAGGGTCGGCACGGCGGCAAGGAGTCTATCTCGGGTGACGACCAC
The DNA here is from genome assembly GCA_937873255.1 of uncultured Verrucomicrobiota bacterium. Taxonomy (GTDB): domain Bacteria; phylum Verrucomicrobiota; class Verrucomicrobiia; order Chthoniobacterales; family SZAS-18; genus CAHJWO01. Next base: position 1,924 of record CALMVM010000072.1, read on the forward strand.
ACCGTCGGCGGCATTCCACGAGGTGCGGCCCTGGCACGCCCGGTAGGCCGAGCGGACGGCTGCCGCCGCGGCGGCGTCGGCCCCGTCGGGGTCGCGCACGTCGTAGTTTTCGAGGCCGTTTTCCCGGGCGGCGCCGGGCGGCTGCGCGGAAGCCGGCGGCGGCGCGACCGGAACAAGCGCGACGGCGACAACCATCGCCAGGAAGCAACGTGGACTGAAAAAGCGGCGTTCCATAGATTCCTCGAAAACCGGGCCGATAGCCGGACGCCCGGCCACTGTGCCGCAGCCGCCGGCAAAAGAAAGGGGAAAGCCGTCGCCGAAAACCGTTTCCGCGCGCGAAGAAGCCTGTTGTCCTGGGAGGTGCCGTGGTAAAATAAGGCTTCCCCAGCGATGAATAAGCCTTTCGACGACTCCGAGCCCCCCGACACGCCCTTCGATGTCTCGTTGCGCCCGCCGGCGTTCAGTGAATTCACTGGGCAAGACAAGGTCCGCGAGCGGCTCGAACTGCTCGTCGCCGCCGCCAAGGGACGCGGCGACGTTTTGGAGCACGTCCTGCTTTCCGGCCCGCCCGGCCTGGGCAAGACGACGCTCGCCTACATCATCGCGCAATCGATGAGCGTGAACATCAAGAGCACCAGCGGCCCCGTCATCGAAAAGGCGGGCGACCTCGCCGGCCTGTTGACCACGCTGGAGCGCGGCGACGTGCTCTTCATCGACGAAATCCACCGGCTCCAGGCCACCATCGAGGAATACCTGTATCCCGCGATGGAGGACTACAAACTGGACATCATCATTGACCAGGGCCCCAACGCGCGCAGCGTGCGGCTGAACCTGCCGAAGTTCACCCTCATCGGCGCGACGACACGCTCGGGCATGATCTCCGCGCCGTTGCGTTCGCGCTTCGGGATGGATTGCCGGCTGGATTATTACACGGCCGAACACCTCGCCTCCATCGTGACGCGCGCCGCCGGCCTGATCGACGTGGAAATCGACGGTGCGGGAGCCCTGGAAATCGCCCAGCGCGCGCGCGGCACGCCGCGCATCGCCAACAACCTCTTGCGCTGGGTGCGCGACTACGCGCAGGTGCGCGCCGACGGCCGGATCAACCGCGAGGTGGCCGACGCCGCGCTGGCGATGCGGGACATCGACGCCGACGGCTTCGACGAAATGGACAAGCGGGTGATCGAGGCGCTCATCCACAAGTTCGCGGGCGGCCCGGTGGGACTGAGTAGTTTGTCGGTGGCGGTGGGCGAGGAATCGGGCACGCTGGAGGAAGTCCACGAGCCGTACCTCATCATGCAGGGTTATCTCAAACGCACCCCGCAGGGCCGCGTGGCGATGCCCAAGGCGTACAACAAGCTCGGACTGAAAGTGCCCCCCGGCAAAGGCGGCGGGCAGCCGGAACTCTTCGGCTGACCCATCCCAGAGGAAGGAAAAGCGGGAGGCGGTTTGCGAGATTCATTTCAGCGCCCGGCCCGCGTTGGTGAAGATGACTCCGGCGACCGTGATCGTGTCCGGGAACGTCGGGGCCGTTCCTGGCGTGGGATCTGTTGCGCGGTCTTGACGACAACCGCACCGCCTGGCCGCGAAGCACGAGCATCGAATGCTGCGCGGAAGGCCTGCCGTTGATCAGGACGATGCCCGGTGGCGGGTGCGGGCTGGCACACGGAACCGGTGACAGAACAGCGGCGTTCGAGAAGTTTATCGTGCGCGATTTTGATTGGAAACGCGGACCGGACGTCCCGGATGAGGGCGATACGCGAGGGCGGATGGTCGGCGGATATCGACGGGCTGTTGGAATGCAGCCGGGAGTTGCGCCAGTACCCGGCAAGCCGGGGTTTCGCGCACCGATGCACGGAGAATCCGGGAGGGTACGAACTGATCTTCCCACGGTAACGTGGTTCTCCCGCACTTTGTGTGGATGGATCGGCACGGCAGCCTTGCCGCACAGGTTTGTCCCTCTGGGATTGTTCCGTATTGACGGGAGGTTGGCCCACTTCCACACAAAGTGCGGGAGAACCGGTAACGTGGACACGCGGAAGTGCTACAACCGAGCACAACCGACATGAGTACAACGCAAAGCAAGTACGGCAGGAGATTCGACGAGGAGTTTAAACGGGAAGTCGCCGCGCTGGCCAGCCGGCCCGGCGCAAAGCAGGAGCAGGTGGCGCGCGACCTGGGCGTGAGTC
>CALMVM010000073.1:0-6224 GCA_937873255.1 uncultured Verrucomicrobiota bacterium
CCGCGCCGGCGTTCGTGCCGCCCGCCTACCGCGTGCTGCGCTTCCAGGAGGATTATTCCTACTTGGCCGATCCTGCCAAGCGCACGGACTTCTTCGATCCTATCAAGTACATCCCACTCGGTTTCGGCGGGCCACTCTACTACCTGAGCTTCGGCGGCGAGTGGCGCGAGCGTTACGAATACAATCACAATCCCGGCTTTGGCACACGGGGCGTGCACGAGAACGACTACCTGTTGCAACGCCTCGCGCTCAACGCCGACCTGCACCTCGGCCCGTACCTGCGCTTCTACGTGCAGGGCATCAGCGGCCAACAGTTCTTCGCGGATGCGCCCTCACCCCCGGTGCAAGACGACCGACTCGACTTGCAGATGGCCTTCATGGACCTGCGCTCCAGCGCGAACCCGGAAGAGTACCTGCTCCTGCGCGTCGGTCGGCAGGAGATGAGCTACGGCGCAGGCCGGTTGATCGCCACGCGCGCGGCCCCGAACATCCCCTTCAAGTTTGACGGCGTGACGGTGCGCGCCCGCGAGGGTGACTCGACGCTCAGCGCCTTCTTCGTTCGCCCTGGCTTGGAGGATGCCGCCAAGTTCGACGGCGAGGATGATACGACGACCTTCTGGGGCGTGTACGGCGAATCGGCCCTGCCGCGCCTGCCCGCCGTCAAGGTCAACGCCTACTATCTCGGCATCCGCCGGGAAGATAGCCGCTTCGCCATCGGCACGGCCACCGAATACGCGCACACGTTCGGCCTGCGCGTGTTCGGCGTGGCGGCGGGCTGGGATTACGATGCCGAGGGCATCGGGCAGGCGGGCACCTTTGGCTCGAAGGATTTGCTCGCCTGGACGCTCAGCCAGGACAGCGGCTACACCTTTTCAGGGCTGCCATGGATACCGCGCCTCGGGCTGAAGGCCGACATCGCCAGCGGCGACCGCCATCCGCGCGACGGCACGCTGGAGACTTTCGATCCGCTCTACTTCAAAAGTGGTTATTTCAACGACGCTAGCCTCTACCGTCCCTCCAACCTGATGGACATCCATCCTACCTTGCAACTAACCCCAAACCAGTCGCTCGTGCTCGGCCTCGCCTCGGACGTGCTCTGGCGCTACACGGTCAACGACGGCATCTACAGCCCGGCGGGCAATCTCGTGCTTCCGCCCAACGGACGCGGCTCACATTACTTGGGCACCACCGTCGAGGCGACAGCGGAGTGGCGCGTCAACCGCCACCTGACGATCGGCCTGGCCTACGTGCACTTCTTTGGCGGCGGTTACGTGCGCGCGGTGCGGGGAGGGGATGTTAGCTTCTTCAGCAGCACGGCTTCTTTCCTGTTCTAAACCGCGAGCGGCCACGACATCCCTCTTTATGCTTCCACCGATCACCGGCCTCCACCACGTCACCGCCATGTGCGGCGACCCGCAACGCAATATTGATTTCTACGCGGGCGTCCTGGGCCTGCGCCTGGTCAAGCGCACGGTCAACTTCGACGACCCGAGCACCTACCATCTCTACTACGGCGACGCGCTCGGCTCGCCGGGCACGCTGCTAACGTTCTTCGCCTGGCCCGGCGCGCGGCGCGGCCGGCGCGGCACAGGGCAGGTGGCTGTCACGGCACTGCGCATCCCGGCTTCCTCAGTGTCCTTTTGGTTGGACCATTTGCACACGAACCAAGTGGTCGGCGTGGACGTAGGCAAGCGTGACGGTGCCACGGTGATCTCGCTGGCCGATCCCGACGGGATGCGCTTAGAACTTGTGGCAATAAGGGAACCCGACGACGCCAAGAGGGAAGAAGCTGTTTGGCAAAATAGCTCTGTGGCCTCTGAACACGCCATCTTCGCTTTGCATGGCGTCACGGCGGAACTGGCGGCAACACCGAGAACCGCTGCCTTGCTGACGGAGGTGATGGGTCTGCAACCAGTGGAACCGGAAGCTGGCCGCCGGCAACGTTTCCAGACCGTGGACTCCGGCAGTAGCGCGCCGTCCCAGTACATCGAACTGACCGCTGCGCCCGACGACCGCCCGGGGCAGGTGTCCGTGGGCTTCGTGCATCACATCGCTTGGCGGGCGCAGGACGCCGCGACACAGGCAGCATGGCGGGAGAAACTCCTATCACTGGGCCACACGGTCAGCCCGGTGATCGACCGTACTTATTTCCACGCCATCTATTTCCGGGAACCAGGCGGCGTGCTCTTCGAGATCGCCACGGACCCGCCCGGCTTTACCGCCGACGGCGAGTCGCTCGAAGCTCTCGGCAGCCACTTGCAATTGCCGCCGCAGTACGAGGGACAGCGCGCCGCCTTGGAAGCGGGGCTTCCACCCATCCATCTTCCCTCTGGTCAGGCATCGCCAGTAACCCTTCCAACCGAATGATTACGCCTCCAGCCGAAGAAGATTTCGTCCACCGCTTCGTCCCGGCGGAAGTGGGAACTGCGGCGTCAGCCCCGACCTTGCTTTTGCTCCACGGTACCGGCGGCAATGAAAACCAGATGCTCGGATTCGGCCGAGAGATGGCTGGCGGCGGCTGGAACCTGCTCAGCCCGCGCGGCAAGGTGCTTGAAGGCGGGTATTCGCCCCGCTTCTTCCGGCGTTTGGCGGAGGGCGTTTTCGATGAGGTCGATGTCATCCGCCGTGCGCACGAACTCGCCGACTTCGTCACCGGCGCAGCCTCGCGCTACGGCTTCGATGGGCGCAAGGTCTGCGCGCTCGGCTACTCGAACGGGGCGAACATCGCCGCGGCGACGTTGCTCCTGCGGCCCGCCGCTTTCGCAGGCGCGGCTTTGCTGCGCCCGATGGTCCCGATGGTCCCGCCGAACCTCCCGGATTTGACGACCATCTCGATTCTGGTGTGTGCCGGGCGGCGCGATCCCATCGTCCCGACGGAAAACGTCGGACGGCTGGTGGCGTTGCTACGAGGCTGCGGCGCGCAGATGGAAGAATCCTGGTACACCGGCGGCCACGAACTCGCCGATGAGGACGCTCGGGCCGTCTCACGATGGCTCTCCGAACTTGGCTTTTGATGTCACCTTCTCCTCCACCCAAAAAAACGGTCAGACGCAGAGGCGCAGGCCCTGTTCACCCGCTACCGGTTGATCCGCGACGAGATCGTCCACGAAGACGGACTGATCGGGCAAAGACTGGGCTGGTTTTTGGCTTCGCAAGCTTTCCTGCTCGCGGCGTTGGCGACGGCGAACGGCGGCGAACGCCGCATGCCGGCGTAGAGCACGAACTACTTCTTTCCACTGGTACCTATGGTGGCCATTGGTTCCTGCCTGCTCATCTTCGCGGGTCTGCTGGCAGGGGTGGCCACCTTACAGCGTTGGCGGCGGCTGATGAAGACGCCCGAGTACAGCGACATCCACTGTTTGCCGCGCATCGCGCGCGACGTCTGGATCATCCGCCTCGGCTGGGCCGCGCCCATCGCGCTGCCGCTCCTTTTCCTATTTGCGTGGACTTACGTGCTCGCACAGGGGATCGGCCGCTGAGTGCTCAACGTGACGCAATCGATTGTTAATCGCCGTAAGATGCTCCACGCTAAATTCAACATAACAAATAGGTTAAGCAATAAAAAGCTGTTGAGTTAAACGGCTAGTCTGCGGATGAGCAGTCGCATCATCGCGCACCGGAGCCACGCCTCGGCCGAGGCGACGGTTTTCTCGAACTCTTTGCTGAGGAGACGGCATTGGCCGAGCCACGCGAAGGTGCGCTCGACCCGCCAGCGGAAAGCAATGGGTTTGAAGCCGCCCCTTTTTGGATGCTGCATCGGCTTGACTTGGGCTTTTTAGGTTTCGCGGTGGTGATCTTGCCCCGGTTTTGAGGACCAGCGGATGTGTTACAAGAGAGCATCATCCCAATGGCAACATCACAGAGCAAGTATGGCAGACGGTTTGACGAGGAGTTCAAGCGCGAAGTTGCGGCCTTGGCGTGCCGGCCCGGCGCGCGGCAGCAGCAGGTAGCGCGAGACTTGGGCGTGAGCCCTTACAGCGTGTCGCGCTGGAAGAAGCTCTACGGCGGTGGCGAGCACGCACCGAGCGCAGCGGCGCCCGCTGTTCCTGGCGTCAGCGTCCAAGAGCTGGAACGGCGCATCCGTGCCCTGGAGCGCGAGTGCGCGGACCTGCGTGAACAGCGCACGATCCTAAAAAAAGCGGTCGCCATTTCTCCGAAGCCCCGCGATGAGGATGGCAACGATCCAACGACTCGCGGGGCAGCACCCGGTGCGAACGCTCTGCCGCGCGCTCGGCGTGGCGCGTAGCGCCTACTACGCCACGCAACAGAAGGCGACGCGTCCACGCGCCGTGGCCAACGCAAGGCTGGGGGCGAAGGCGCACGAGCTCTTCGAGGCAAGCGGGCACACCTACGGCAGCCCGCGGCTGACCGTGGCGTTGCGGCGCGCAGGCCAACCCTGTGGCCGCCACCGGGTCGCGCGGCTGATGCGCCGCGCCGGGTTGCGTGCGCGGCAGAAGCGACGCTTCCGGCCCCGGACAACGGACAGCCACCATCTTTGCCCCGTCGCGCCCAATCATCTGGCCGAGCGTCCGCCGCCCATGCGACCGGGCGAGGTGTGGCAGGCCGACATCACGTATATCGCCACCCGCGAGGGCTGGCTCTACGTGGCGGGCGTCATCGACGCCTGCTCGCGTCGGATCGTGGGCTGGGCAGCCGATGACGCGATGCCCACCGCGCTGGTCGCCCGCGCCTTCGAGCGCGCCGTCGCCGCGCACCGGCCCACGCCCGGGTTGCTCCACCACTCCGACCGCGGCAGCCAGTACGCTAGCGACGCCTACCGCGAACTGCTGCGCCGCCACGGCGTCGTGGCCAGCATGAGCCGGGCGGGCAACTGCTACGACAACGCCAGGATGGAGAGCTTCTGGGCCACGCTCAAAACCGAACTCATCGACGGACAGGTGTACGCCAGTCGCGTGGAGGCCAAGAGTGCCATCTTCCGCTACATCGAAATCTTCTACAACCGCGTGCGACTCCACAGCGCGCTCGGCTTCAACTCACCCGTGGACTTCGAACACAACCTGAACTAAAACACCAACAACCCGGCACTCCGCCCGGTCCGCGAAACCGGGGCAAGATCATACCGGGCAGCCTCGGTAGGTTTGTTCCAAGCAATGTAGAGGTCATGCAGGCGTTGCCTCGCTTGGATGGTCAGGGGGTTTTGCGAGCCAAGGCGTTTTTTTAGATCGTCGTGGCCAGTCAACAACAGCGGTTCGGCCTCGGCATAACGCTTTTGCGTCAGTAGACACTCGCCCAAGGCGGTCTCGATGTTGCCGACGGTGTGGACGAAGTTTGTCCGGTCCACCTTCGCGCCGTGCTCATAGGCCGCACGCAGCAGTGGTTCGCCTTCGACGGCGCGGTTCTCTCGGGTCAAGCACAGACCAAGGACGGCTTGGGATTGAACAACACTGACGGCATCCGGTGGGTAGAATGTCTCGAACAGACGGAGTGCGGTTTGCAGATGGAGGATGTTGGCCCGGTAATCGCCGCGCGAGAAGTCCAGCAGGCCGTGAGCAAAATTGGCAGCGGCAAACTGGATGCTGTTTTCGCCGACAAGCCGTTGGATGTCGGCATCCAGACGTTTTAGCACGACTTCCATTTCAGCGAAGTTCCCCTGATACAGCAGGCAAAGACAAAGGTTGAATTGTGGGGCCAGTGTGGCCACGTCGCCCGGCATGATCTGGTCTTGGATCGAGAGGACTTGGCGGTAGATTTGCTCCCCCCCGGCGTAGTCCTGCCTGGCCGTTTTGACCGTGCCAGACTGCATGAGCACGTTCAGATATTTCGGATCACGCTCTCCCCAGACAACACGCGCGAAGCCGAGGGCTTCGGACATCATGGTTTCGGCCTCGACGGCGCGACCCGGCTGCGAGTAGAGCGTGTAGCCCAAAAAAGCCAAGGTTTCCGCCAGGGCGGCACGGTCTGGCTGGACTTGCGCACGGTAGATGGAGAGGGCGTGCCGCAACAACGATTCCGCCTCGGCAACCTGCTGGCGGTTGGACAAGACTTTGCCCAGGATAAGTTCGACTCCCGCCGTGATCGTCGCTTCGTTTCCGTGCAAGCGTCGGGCGAGGACGAGGGCGGCGCGGGCTTGCTGCTCCGCAGGCTCGTACAGTCCCAAATTACGGTAGGTCCGGCCCAAGGTCAGATGCGCTTGTAGTAGAAAGTTTGGGTGGTTCGCGAGATCGCGGTCAAGTTTTTTGGCGGCAGCGTCGATCACCTGGACC
>CALMVM010000073.1:6234-8083 GCA_937873255.1 uncultured Verrucomicrobiota bacterium
GCCGGGTCCGCGCTGGCAAGCAGCCCTTGCAGAAAGTCGTCGACTCGCTCGGCCTGCCTCTGGGCAATTTCTGCTTGTGCCAAAGCCGTTTGCGCCCGGTCGCGTTCCTGTCTGGCCAGCCGGGCCTCCCAGATCGCCGCCACCAGACCCGTGACCAAGGCAAGAACCACCAAAGCGGCCGCCGCCACGCCGGTTTTGTTGCGTTGGATGAGTTTGCCAGCCCGATATCCGAGCGTATCCTTGCGCGCCGTGACCGGCAACCCTTCGCCGTGTCGGCGGAGGTCCTCGGAGAGCGCCAGCACGCTGGGGTAGCGGCGGGCGGGTTCCTTGCGGAGCGCCTTGGCCACGATGTTGTCCAGGTCGCCTTCCAGCAACCGGCGCAACGTCGCCGGTCGCTCGCGGGTCACGGGGACTTGTCCCGCTGGCAAGGGTGCGGTGATCGTCGTGGGTGGCGTGCGGCTCACCACCGTGCTCGGGCGCGGTGGTTCCTGCTCGCAGATGGCGCGCACCAGTTCGTCGGGACGACGGCTTTTCAGACTTGCATAAAGCCGTTGACCGCAAAGCAATTCGTAGAGCACCACCCCCAGGCTGTACACATCGCTGACCGTGGTGATTGCTTCTCCCCGGAGTTGTTCCGGGCTGGCGTACTCCGGGGTCATGGCCCCGGACATCGTCACCGTCGGATCGACGTGGACGCTGGCACCCTCCGGGTCCAGGAGCTTGGCGATGCCGAAGTCCAGCAGCTTGGGCTCGCCTTCCGGGGTCACGCGGATGTTGGCGGGCTTGAGGTCGCGGTGGACCACCAAGTTCTGATGCGCGTAGACGACCGCCGCGCACACCTTGCGAAAAAGCGCGAGGCGCGCCGGGACATCCAACCCACGCAGGTCGCAATAGCGGTCCAGCCGCTCGCCCTCCACGAACTCCATGACCAGGTACGCCTGACCTTTGTCGGTGACCCCGCTGCCGTAGAGCCGCGCGATGTGCGGATGGTTCAAGGCGGCGAGCACCTTGCGCTCGTGGCGGAAGTGGCGTCCGCGTACTTCCTCGCTGCGGCTCTGGCCGATGAGTTTTACGGCGACCTTGCGCCCGTGCACGGTGTCCTCGGCCAGGTAGACCTCGCCCATGCCACCGACCCCCAGGAGGGACATGACCCGGCAGTCGCCGACCACGGTGCCCGGTGGCAGGTCGCCCTCCGCGCCGAGGCCGATCAGTTCCAAGCCGTTCTCCACCGCCGGTTGCGCCAGGAACGCCGGGTGTTTCGACTGAAACCCCAACAGCGATTCGACCTCGGCCTGGAGATCGGCTTCCCCCGCGCAGGCCCGCGTCAGGAAGCCCGGGCGTTGCTCCGGGTCGAGCGCGCTCGCTTCGGCGACGAGGTCGAACACCCGGTCGGCTTTTTCAGGGGTCAGCGGCGGGGTTTTCATCGGCGGTCATTTCTCGCTTGAGCCAGAGCAGGGAAAACTTCCAGTCCCGTTCCACGGTGCTTTCCGAAACTTGCAATACTTCGCCGATCTCCTGTGCGTTCAGGCCACCGAAGAAGCGCAGTTCGACGCCCCGGCTCTGCCGCGGGTAAGTTTTCGCCAGGTTTTGCAGCGCACCATCCAGAGCCACGAGACCGACGCCTTCATCCCGCAGGATGTCGCCGGCTTCGTCCAGCGAAATCTTCTCGACCTGCCCGCCGCGCTTGTCCGTCGCATGGGCGCGGGCGTGATCGACGAGCACCCGGCGCATCACCCGCGCGGCGATGCCGAAGAAATGGGCGCGGCTCTGCCAGTTGACCTGCGTCGTGTCCACCATCCGCAGGTAGGCTTCGTGAACGAGGGCCGTGGGTTGCAAGGTGTGTTCGCCG
>CALMVM010000074.1:0-1319 GCA_937873255.1 uncultured Verrucomicrobiota bacterium
GGCCAGGCCGATGCCCGTTCCCTCGAAGTCCGTAGGCCCGTGCAACCGCTGAAACGCGCCAAAGCGCTTGTCGGCGTACTGCATGTCGAACCCAGCCCCGTTGTCGCGGATAAAGTAGGTGGCGAATTCCGGCCCGGCGACGTTGCCGCCGATTTCGATGCGCGCACGCGCTTGCCCCCGGGTAAACTTCAGCGCGTTGCCGATCAGGTTCAGCCAAACCTGCCGCAGCAGCGAGGGATCGCCCGTGGCGGGCGGCAACGGGGCGATGTCGCAATCGCCGACGCGGGCCTCCTGCGATTCCAGCAGTTCCTGGAATGCCCCACGCACCAACTCATTCATTTCCACCTTGCCCTTGTGCAAGGGTTGCATGCTGACCTTCGAGAGCGAAAGCAGATCGTCGATCAGCACGGACATTTTTGCCGAGTTCGCCGTGATCCGGCCCAACGCCTTTTGGCCCCCCTCGTCGAGCTGCCCGGCGCAATCCTCGTTGATCACCTGGGCAAAACCGTTGATGGCACGCAGCGGGGCACGCAGATCGTGCGCGACCGAGTATGAAAAGGACCGCAATTCGCTGTTGGCATCGCGCAGTTGCCCGTTGCTGGCTTCTGCCGCCTGCTCGGCGCGGTTGGCGCGGTCCATCAGCTTGGCCAAGCCGACGAAGACCGTGGCCAGCAGAGCCAGGCTGCTCAGCCCGACCAGCGTCTGGAGAATCTCGTAGCGAAGGCGCGCCCGGGTCAGAATTTCGCGCCTATCCTTCAAGAGCAATTTTTCGGCGCCGATCATCGTGTCGGTGTCCTCGCGCACGACCGCCATCATACGCACGCCCACCCCGGTGAGGATCGTAGCATCCAGGGCCTTGACGCCCATTTCACGCCGTTGAGCGATCCGCGTGCGGACGACTTCCAGACGCGTGTCGATGTCCTTCTCCAGCTTTTGCAGACGGACGAGCTGGAGGGGGTTGTCGCCGACCAACCTCGCCATGTTTTCCAGTTGTTTGGGTAGTACCTCCAGCGCGCGTTTGTACGGCTCCAGGTAGGTTTCGTTCCCGGACACAGTGTAGGCCCGTTGCGCGCTTTCGGCGTCCTGCACGCTCGAAAACACGCTCTGCAAACCCGAGACCACCTCGTAAGTGTGCGTGACCAGATCGGCGGCCTGGGCCTGATGCTGAATGTTATAGAAGGCATAGGCCCCAAGGCCCGTCAGAAGCAGAATAGCCACGGCCAAACCTGCCAGCAGCTTGCGCGGCAACAGTGCGAGCTGGCGAAAAAATGCGGGCAACTTCATCGTTCGGTATCCCCAGAACTCAGCGCGCGCCGGGC
>CALMVM010000074.1:1329-1975 GCA_937873255.1 uncultured Verrucomicrobiota bacterium
AGGGCCATCTTATCTTTCGAGACGGAAAACGTGCGCGGGACGGGTGTGCGGGTCGAGCGCGACGTAATTCCGGCGGCCGCGCCAGTCAAAACGCTCGCCCGTGAGGAGGTCGCGCACCGTGTAAACGTCGCCGCGCTCCAGGTAGCCGAGCTCCTCGAACGGGACCTCGACGTACCCACTCTGCGCGTTGTGGGGGTCCACGTTGACCGCCACCAGCACGATGTTGTCCATCGCCGGGGTCGTCTTCATGAACCAGAGGATCTGGTCGTTGTCGCTCGGGAGGAACCGCAGGTTGTCATAGAAATGCAGGGCGCGGTTCTCGTGCCGGATGCGATTGAGCTGGGTGATGTGCTCCTTGATGTTGCCGGGAGCGTTCCAGTCGCGGCCCTTGAACTGGTATTTCTCGCTGTCGTAATATTCCTCGCGGCCCGGCAGCGCGGCGTTTTCGCACAACTCGAAGCCGCTGTAGATGCCGTAAACCGACGAGAGCGTTGCCGCCAAGGTGGCGCGAATCATAAACGCGGGCCTGCCGCCGTTCTGGAGGAAAAACGGCAGGATGTCCGGCGTGTTCGGAAACAGGTTGGCGCGGTAGTAGTCCTTCATCTCGGTCTGCGTCAACTCGGTGAAGTATTCGACGAGTTCCGCC
>CALMVM010000074.1:1985-2264 GCA_937873255.1 uncultured Verrucomicrobiota bacterium
TCTTGGGCTTCGTGAAAGCTTCCGAAAGGAAAATCGCGTCGGGGTACTCCGCCTGTACGCTTTCGATCAGCCAGCCCCAGAACGCGACGGGCTTGGTGTGCGGATTGTCCACGCGGAAAATGCGCACACCCTTGGCGCACCAGAACAGGATGATGCTCTTCATCTCCGCCCAGAGCGACTTCCAATCGTCGCAATGGAAGTTGAGCGGATAGATGTCCTCATAGCGTTTCGGAGGATTCTCGGCGTACTTGATCGAGCCGTCCGGACGCTGGAAAAACC
>CALMVM010000075.1 GCA_937873255.1 uncultured Verrucomicrobiota bacterium
CAGCAACACCAGTGCGCCGAGCCCCCGCAGGATCAGGGCGAAGTTCTTACCGAAAAACCGGCCCTGGTCGATCAGCCGGAGGACCGGTCCCATGAAGAGGAATTGTGTGATCTGGTTCATTCGGATGTCCTGAGGTTGAATCTGCCGTTCTCTGGTTGAAGTTCCGTGGCGCCAGGCAGTTCAACCGCAAACGAACGCAAGGTCAAGCTTCGATTCCGCTTGTCCTGAAGGCGTTAGAGCGCGGCTCGATTTGGCGAGCCGCGCATGCTTTGTTTGTAGCCACGGCACTCGGTTGCCGTGTCTGCGTGGCGGGCGCATCCTATCCACGCCCAGGCACGGCAACCGAGTGCCGTGGCTACAGTTCAAATAAAACCGCTCTAACTGCCGGCCTTGAGCTTGTCCAGCGCAGCGATGAACGCTGTCGGGCCGCCGGGCTGATAGCCGAGTTCGCCGAGTTTCTTGCCCTGCCCGTCGAGCACGATGATCGTCGGATAACCCTCGATGCCGTACTTCTGCTGGAGCCCGTCGTTCTGGGTCTTGAGGGCGGGCGGCAACACTTTCTTGTGCGGGAAATCGAGTTCCACCAGCACGAGGTGGTCCTGCGCGTATTTCTGGAATTCCGGGGTGGAAAATACTTCCTTGTCCAGCTTCATGCACCAGCCGCACCAGTCCGAGCCGGTGAAATCCATCAGGACCAGCTTCTTTTCGGACTTGGCCTTTTCGAGGGCTTTCGGCTGGTCGGTGACCCAGCCCGGTTTGGAAGCCTGCGCCAACCCGGCGGCGGGCAAGGCGAGCAGACCGAGACCAACGATGGCGACCTGGAGGAACGAGGCGAGGGCGATTTTCATGGATGAGGATAAATGGTGGTTGGAAAGACGGAAACCGCAGGCGGACGCGGCAACGTAACCGCGCCCGGGCCGAACGCAAACGCCCCCGCGCGCGTCCGGCGCACGGGCGGCGCGCGTAGACGCTTGCACGATGATCCATGACGTTCTCCTCCTCGGCGCGGGCCTGTCGGGCCTGAAGGCCGCGCGCGACCTCCAGGCGGCCGGCAAGAGCGTGCTCGTGCTCGACAAAAGCCGGGGCGTCGGCGGCCGGGCGGCGACCCGGCGTTGGGACGGGGTGCCGGTGGACCACGGGGCACAGTTCTTCACCGCGCGTTCGCCCGAGTTTCGCGCGCAGGTGGCCGACTGGATCGCGCGTGGGGTGTGCTTCGAGTGGGCGAAGGGTTTTCACCAATGGGACCCGGACGCCGGCCTCCAACCGCCCGACGCCGACAAGGAGGCGGGCCATCCGCGCCACGCCTGCCGCGCGGGCATGAGCGCACTGGGCAAGGACCTCGCCGCCGGGCTCGCGGAAGGCAGCGTGCGCACGGGCGCGCGGGTGGTGGCCCTCGCGTGGGTCGGCGACCATTGGCAGGCGCGGATCGAGGGTTCGGGAGACGTGATCGCCGGGCGGCGGCTGGTCTCGACGCTGCCGGTGCCGCAGGCGCTCGCGCTCTTTGAACAATCGTCGGCTGACCCGGCCGTGGGTAGCGCGTTGGGTGCGTTCGTTTCCTCGAAGCTGCAAGCCGTGGAAACGGCTCCGTCGCTGGCGGTGATGCTGCGCGGCGATGTTCCCGCGCCGGAATGGCAGGGGGTGCAGTTGCGCGACGACACGATTACCTGGATCGGGACGGATTCGGACAAGCGCGAACCGGCGGCCGACGGCAAGCGGGTGTTCGTGCTGCACGCCAGCGGGCCGTTCTCGCGCGAATGGCAGAACCGCAGCTTGGACGACGCGGCCGACCGGATCGTGGCGCGCGCCGGAGAGATCGTCGGCGACTGGATCACGAAACTCCCCGAGCGCCAGGTCCACCGCTGGCGGTATTCCAGCGTGCCGCACGGACTGGAAAACGACGCCTACCTGCGCAACGGCGAATTCGGCGAGGCGGACGGGCGTCCGCCGGTGTATTTCGCGGGCGATACTTTTCTGGGTTCCAAGATCGAGGGCGCGTATCGTTCCGGCCGCGCGGTGGCGGAGGCCGTCGTCGCGGAATCCCGTTGAGGTTTGCGAACACCGGGCCGCGCCCGGAAATTTCGGGATCGTCGCAAGAAAGGTGTCGTCGTTTCGCGGGCGCGCGGGTTTGATTCCGGATACCGATGCACCGAGCGCTTTCCTCATCATGACCTTGCCCGGCCTGTTTTCCACCGCCCTCGGCGTCGGGCTGCTTGGACTGGTGGCCTACGACGTGTACGCCACGATCCTGCATTCGCGCGCGCGGGCCGGTCCCATCGGCCAGAACCTCAACCGCAGGGTCTGGTGGATCGCCCGCAAGATCGCGTTTCGCTGCACGCGGGCGCGCCGCCATTTGATCCTCAACGCCATCGGCCCGTTGTTGCTGCCCGCCTTCGTGGTCACGCTCATCGTCTGCCTGATGCTGGGCTATGCGCTGATCTACTGGCCGCAGATGCCGGACTCGTTCAACGTGAACGAGCAGGCGCGTTCGCCCGCCTGGATCGAGGCGTTTTACTTTAGCGGCACGACCCTGACCACCCTCGGCTACGGCGACATCGCCCCGCGCACCACGGCCATGCGGCTGACGGCGCTCTCGGAGGTATCGGCCGGGTTCGCCTTCATTTCCCTGGCGGTGACGTACCTCCTTACCGTCACCAACGCGCTCGAACGCAAGCGCACCGTGGCGCTTTCCTTCTACCACCAGGCCGAACGCGGCGCGGACGCGGCCGGCTTCCTGCGGCACCATTTCCGGCGCAACGATTTTCAGGGGCTGGAAACGATTTTCGCCTCCGCCGCCCGGGATTTACAGAGCCTGTTGGAGAGTCACGTCGAACACCCGGTGATCCATTATTTTCATCCGGTGGAGGTTCACAAAAGCCTGCCGCGCATGTTGTTCCTGGTGCTGGAAATCCGTTCGGTGATGAAGTGCTGCCTGGACCGCAAGGTGTACGCGGACATCTGCGCGCATCCCGAAGCGGAGACGTTGGAGGAAACCGCGCGCTACGTGCTGCGCCAGCTCAGCACGTTCGTGAACCTGCGCGTGGGTACGGCGGACGAGTTGCCGCCGGAGACCCCGGAGACGGAGTTCCCGCGCTGGATCAGGCGCTTCGACCAGACGATGACGCGCTTCCAGGTCGCCGGCATCCAGACGCAGCCCGACGTGATGGCCGGCCGCCGCCGGTACGTGAAGAACCGGCTTGAATGGGAGCAGCAACTCGGCGCGTTCGCCGCCTTCGCGGGGTACGACTGGGACGAGATCACCGGCGACCGCGACTTGCAGGAGGCCGAGGACCATCCGAGCGAGCCGGACCTGGTGTGACTCAGAACATTTTCCGCAAAGCCTCGCGTACGAGCGGGCGCAGAAAATCCAGGCCGTCCGAAGGGCGTTCGTCCAGCGAGATTTCGGCCGCGAGGCTGGTGAGCAGGTGGCGCGCGTTGGTCATCAGGCGCAGGTTTTCCGGCGAGGGTTTTTCCGGAAAGGTCGCGTCGAGCGTGATTCCCCGCACCCAGGCGTCGAGCGATTCCTTGTCGAGGCCGTCGTGCCGGGCCAGGGAGATCACCACCCGCGCCAATCGTTCGTCCTCGCCGTGGGTGTATGGCTCGGGGGCGTCGTGCAGCTTGGCGCGCAGGGCGTCGAGGACGCGCGTCTGGTTGGCGGGCGTCAGACGCGGGTCGCGGACGAGGAACTTCAGCAAATCGGCTGTGTGCGCGACGGAATGGACCCAGCCCTTTTCCGGGTCGAACCCGCGCTCATCTTTCTCATCGGCCAGATAGGCGAGCGCCGCGTCGAGCAGGGTGCGGTATTCCCCGGGCGTCAGGAAGGGCAGTTGTCGCTCATTGTTCCGGGCGGCGACGACAGATAAAATTAGCGCGGAGCACGAGCGTCGGAAAACGCTGTCCGTGCCGCGCTCGCCGATGCCCGCGCGCAGGTTGGCGAGCAGCGTGACCATCAGCGGGCGCACTTCGTCGTCGGTCAACCCGCCCTGGTAAATCCAATGCACGAGAAGGTCGTAGGCGAGTCCGTCGCGCAGTTCGGCGTCGGTCGAGCCGAGGTCGGCGATCAGCTCGGGGGCGAGTTCGCGCGGGGATGAACCGGCGGGCGGCTTGCCGTCGTTTTTAGCGATGGCGCGCCAGAATTCCTTGTCATGCGTCAGCGCGTCCGCTGCCCGCGCTGACGGGAGCGCCAGTGCTGACATCGCGGCCAGCAAAAGAAAAAAAGCGCGTGCGCCCATAATTGATTGGAGCGCACTATCAGGTGATGGCTAAAGCGGAGAGAGCCTTGCGATGAAGCGAATTATGATACTCAACATTGGCTGCACTAACCTGATGTCTGAGATGCTTGAGGGCATCGAGTTGAATGGGCACTGCGGCGTAGTCGAGCAGCACATGGCAGTTGGCGCATACGCAAAGCAGGTTGTCGCGGGTGTCACTACCATTGTGCGGCATGCCGAGCGGTTTGATGTGATGTGCCTCACTGTATTGACGACCAAGGAACGTGAGTTTTGTCCCGCAAAGTTGGCATAAGTGGTCGTACGTAAGCTTCAGTCCGCTGCTAATTGCTGTGTTGCGAATGATGCGGGAGATATGCTGGAGCGTGCGTCTGAGTTCAGGTGGCATATTGATGTCATTCGCAATTTGCGAATCGCATCGGACGTAGCCGGTAATTTGTTGGATGCCCCCAGTGCAGTGAACGTCTTTCTTGATCTGGAGAAGTGGACAATCACGAAACTCACGTTCGGTTGAGAAGATGACATACCCTTCAGCGTCACAAAGCGCCCCAGGAAATGAGGTTAGCTGGTGGTACCAACTGCCATCGCATCTGTAGAGCGCGTGCTCTGCGGGTATATTCCAAAGCTCTTTGAGGTATGTGCCGGTAATTCGTTTTGGCATGTGAGTTCGCAGAAGTTGTCCAACATCGTAATATCCTCTATCCCCCGCTGCAAACACCGTGCCCCTCCCCGACCTCCCCACCCT
>CALMVM010000076.1 GCA_937873255.1 uncultured Verrucomicrobiota bacterium
CAAAACAACAACCGACAGTATCTCTGTCGTCACATTATCAATAAAAACGTGGCGAGCAATCCCTCGCCCGGGTACGTCCAGCGCGTGGTGTCCGTCTTCAACGATGACGGCACGACCAACCATGTGCGCGGCAACATGACGGCGGTCGTCAAGGCGATCCTGCTCGACGGCGAGGCGCGCAACGCATCGCTCGCCGCATCGACGGCGACGGCCGGCAAGCAGCGTGAACCGCTCCTGCGCATCGCCGGGCCAGCGCGCACGTTCCTCGCGGCCGACAACACCGGGACGTTCAGCGAATCCGGGGCCATCGGCATGACGGTCACGACCGCCAACCCGCACCACTTCACGGCGGGCGACGCCGTTTGGCTGGACTTCTCCGTGAACACCGGTGCCACTCCGGCGACCAACCCCTCCACGGGCAGTTACTCGGTATCCAGCGTGCCGAGCGCGACGACGTTCATTGTCAACGCGCCCAGCTTGGCGAGCGTCACTTATTCGCAGGCGGCGGGCTCGAACACGCTCACGGTCAACACCGGTGGCCCGGCGGTCGGCGGCGAGGTGTATCTGAAGTTCGTCACGGCGACGGGCGGCACGGAAACCGACGGCATCTACACGGTCGCCACGGTTCCGAACGGTTCGTCGTTCACCGTCACGACGACCGGGACGGCTCCGACGACGGCGGTCACCGGCACCGTCGTCGTGCCCAAGCTCAGCGCGCTGGACACGATCACCAACCCGACCGGTTCCACGGCCAGCACCATCACGATTGCGACCTACACCAATGCCAACGTCAACGTCGGCGACCGGGTCTGGATGGTCTGGCCCGCTGGCAAGCAGTTGACCGACTCCGAGTGGACGGTTGCCAGCGTCGTCGACGAACGGCATTTCACGGTGGCGACCTCGACGAAGTACACCGCGGAGACCAGCATCGGCACCATCACGGTTTTCCCGCTGGCCGTTCCGCCGCTGACCCGCTCGGGCAACGTCGCCTTGCCGGGCAGCAAATTCGACATGGGCAACACGAACTCCGTGATCGTCCAGAGTCCTCTCGACGCGCCGACCGTGTTCAACTTCTTCTACCCCGATTATCAGTTCCCGGGAACGCTGGCGAACAATAATCTGACCACGCCGGAGTTCCAGTTGACGACGGATTCCAATCTGATGACGCTGACGAACACGATCAACTCCACGATCCTGTCCTCCGGCAACACCAGCGGATTGAGCAACTTCAAGTCCGGTGCGATCAACCTCGACCTGAGCGCTTACATGGGCGCGCCGTACGTGACGGTCAGCACCTCGTCCGTGACCAGCGGGACCAAGGTCACCGCGACGACGACCACGACCGTCGATGCGAACGCGCTCGTCAACAAGCTCGGCGATGTCCTCGGCGGCGGAACGCTGTCCCCGGCGACGAAGTCCTCCATTGTGGCGTTCATCAACAACACGACTTACTTCCCGCCGACGCAAACCGCCACGGGCACGACGACCGCGCCGCCCGCCGCGCCTTCCCTGCCGACGACCAGCGCACGCGATAAGATCCGCGCCGCCGTCCAGCTCATTTTGGAGTCGCCCGATTACGCCGTTCAGCAATAACCCCCCCACCCTTGCCCATGCGATCCGACGACCATTCTTCCGGTTTGCGCCACCCCTCGCGGCGCACGTTCATTCGTCAGGCGTTGTGCGCGACCGTCGGCACGGCGGCGTTGACGAATACGATCCGCGATCTGCGTTTCATCAATGCGGCGATGGCCCAGTCGTCGGGCATCAGCGACTACAAGGCGCTGGTTTGCATCTTCCTCAACGGCGGCAACGATTCCAACAACCTTTTCATCCCGACGATCCCGTCGGAGTATGCCAATTACGCCGCGATCCGCACCGCCGCGCTCGCCATTCCGAATGCCAACGGCTCCGGTGCGGCGGCGCTGGCGCTGAACTCTCAGACCAGCGACGGGCACACGTACGGCATCCACCCGGCCTGCCCGGAGTTGCAGGCGCTTTTCAACGCGGGGAAGATGGCTCCCGTTTTTAATGTCGGCACGCTGGTTTACCCCGTGACGAAGGCGCAATACACGGCGGGGTCGGTGCCGCTGCCGCCGCAACTTTTCTCGCACGCGGATCAGCAGGTGCAATGGCAAACTTCCGTCCCCGATCAGCCGCCCGCGACCGGTTGGGGCGGGCGGTGCGCCGACCTGCTCGACGCCTACAACCCGCACAACGGCAACACCGCCGTGCTGTCGATGTGTGTGACGCTCGCGGGTTCCAACACGTTCGAGGTGGGCGGCACGGTCCAGCAGTATTCGGTGTCCAGCGGCGGCGTGGTGTCGCTCAACACGAACCTCGGGCCGACGGCGGCACAGACGGCGCGCAAGGACACGCTTTCCAGTATCCTTCTCAACGCCGATGGGCATCAGAATATGATGCTCTCGAATTACTCGATGGCGCTTGAGCACGCGATGGCCAGCGGTGTTGGCCTGACGACGGCGCTGAATGCCTCCCCGATGGCTTCGTACTGGAATGCGGCGACCACTTTCCCGACGACCGTGACGGTGCCGAATAGTGGCGGCAGTTTTACGTCGAGTCTCATGTCGCAACTCAAGATGGTCGCCAAGATTATTGAAGCGGGCTACCGCGCGAGCGCGACCTCATCCGGCCTCGGCATGAAGCGGCAGATTTTCTTTGTCCAGGTGGGCGGTTACGATCTGCACACCGGCCAGACGGGCAACGCGGGCTCGACGACCCCGAACGACTCCAAGGTGATCATCGGCGCGCAGGCCAACCTCTTCGCTGAACTCAGCCAGAGCATGAACGCGTTCCAGAATGCCATGACGCAGATCGGCACGGCGTACGGCGACGCGGCGTTCGACCAGCGCGTCACGTCGTTCACGGTGAGCGATTTCGGACGCACGTTCCCGAGCAACAGCCTCGGCAGCGACCACGGTTGGGGCAGCCACCACATGGTGATCGGCGGAGGGGTGAAAGGCCAGCGGACTTATGGGACGTGGCCGACACTCACCGTCGGCGGTCCCGATGACACCAGCACGGGGCGGTGGATTCCGACGACGGCCGTGGACCAGTATGCGGCGACGATGGCGAGGTGGTTCGGCGTGGATAGCGCGCACATGCCGACCGTGTTCCCGAATCTTGGGCGGTTTTCGTCGCCCTATCTTGGATTCCTCGGCTAGGCCCGCTTGCGAGTTGCCGGATGTTTCGTCGCGTTGACGGCCCGAAGTCTCCGGACAACGGCGCGTCGCACCACGAATTTTCCCGATGAAACGACAACGCTCTGCCGTCGCATTGGGGCTGATGGTCGTTGCGTTGCTCGCATGGCTGGTGGTCCGCTCCCGCCTTCCTTCCCCGACTCCCAATCCGCCGAAGACCGATGTGCCCACGGCATCGCCGGTTCCGAACCCGGGCGTGGCGGTTTCACCGCACGCGTCCCCGGTGAACACCCCGACCATCCAGAGCCCCTCGCCGGTACCGACGCCGACGCCAAAGCCACCGGACCGGGCCCCTCCTGATTCAACGGTGGGTCCATCGGCCTCTCCGGCCGCGTCTGTTTCCATCACTGCCAACCCGCCGCCGGCGTCGTCCGAATCGGCCACGATCAACGCGATCAAGGTGCGGCGCATGATCACCGATTTCCACACGCTGACCGGCGAGAATCCCGTCGGCACCAACGCCGAGATCATGGCTGCCGTGATGGGCAAGAACCCGCGTCAGGCGATTGTCGGTCCGCCGGAGGGACTGGGTCTGAACACGAAGGGCGAATTGGTGGACGACTGGGGCACTCCGTATTTCTTTCATCAGCTGAGCCGCGATGTCATGGAGATCCATTCCGCCGGCCCGGACAGAATTCTGGGCACCGCCGACGATGTCATCGTGCGCTGAAGACAGCCGATCCCTTGGAAGGATGGTAGGATCGGTTTGTTTGTGGCGCATCTTGCGCACGTGTATTGCGGTGGGGCTTTCGGTTGCAGGTGTGGTCCTGTCGCCGACTCCCGCATGTGCGCACGTGCCGGTTCCCGATAGTGTGCTCAATCCACAGTCCGCTCCCGAGGCTTGGAATGTCCTGCGCTTGGCTTCCGCCAATCTCGAAAGGCTCGTGCGAGAGGATCGTCTCGCCGAGGTGCCCGATCAGGCTTCCCTGTGCGGTCCGGCTTTGCGGACGCTGGCGCGCCTGGCGGAAGGGACGCCGGCCCGGCAATCGACTGCCATGGGAACCGTGCGGGCCGCGTCGGCCGTCGATTCACTCGCGCAAGCGTGCATCGCGGGCGACCGGGGCAGCATCGAGGCGGCGTTGAGGAAGCTGCACGCCGCGCTACACCTGTTGGCCGAGGGTCAGGACCAGCGAACGGTCAACGCGGACATCTTCTTTTGCGCGATGCATCCCGACGTTTTGAGCGTGGACGGCCAGGCGCTCTGTCCGAAATGCGGCATGGCACTAACGCCGCGCAGAATCCCTTACAGCTTTGTGTATGCCGCTCCGCCGGGGGAACCGTCGATGGTTCTTACAACCGAGACCGACATGCCGCCGACCGCCGGCAGGCCGTTGCAAATCAAGCTTCGATTGGTGAAAAAAGACGGGACGCCGGTGAGTCCGGCAGACCTGTTGGTCGCGCACACGCAACGGATTCACCTGCTGATCATCGATCCGACGATGGAGGATTATCATCACGAGCACCCGACCCCGACGGATAACCCTGGCGAGTATCACTGCACGTTTATTCCGGCGAAAACTTCGACTTACCGGATTTTTGCTGACGTGGTGCCGTCGGCGACAGGCATTCAGGAATATATCGTGGCCGACTTGAAAGGCATGTCTCCGGGGGCGTGGGGCGGACCGACGACGATCCAGAGGGCGACCACGTTCGATTCCGACGCGGGCGGCCTGCATTTTCGGCTCTCGCATGGCACGGCTGATGGGGTCGCTGTGCATGCCCAGACGACACAATTGCTCACGGTTTCTGTACGCGAACGCGACGGTCGTCCGGTCGAGCGGCTCGAACCCGTGATGAACGCCTTTGCTCATCTCGTTGGTTTTTACGAAGACGGCTGCACGGTGATCCACTCGCATCCTCAAGGAGCCGAAGTCGAGGACGCGGCCTTGCGAGGCGGGCCATCGTTAGAATTCAGACTTTATCCGCCGAAATCGGGTTTCGTGAGATTATTCTGCCAAGTCTGCGTGGACGGAAAAATGATTTTCGCGCCGTTCGATCTCGTGATCGTCCCGTAGTCAACACACTCGTCTCGAAGCATTCGTGTAAGGAGTTTTTGGTGAATGGGTGAATTTGATCGGGTGAGATGACGCTATTCCTCAAGTCAAGAAACGGTAGTGATTTCAGATTGAATGACATCGGCTGATTTATCGGCAAGGCTGGGCGATGGCAGGAACATCCTCCTTGGCCGTGGAAGGCGCGCCACGCTGCACGCGTTGCGGCAGCGAGCGCATCGTCAAAAACGGCAAAAACGCCTGCGGCCACCAGCAGTTCCGCTGTCGGGCGCGCGGGGCGTGCCGGGTGCCGCGACCCAAAAGCCGCCAAGCGCCCCCCCGAGCGCCAGGAGGAGGTGCTGCGCGCCGTGGCGACCGAGCGACTGGGCCCGCGGGCGGCGGCGCGGGTCTTTGGCGTGGGCGCAACCCCGTCATCGGTTGGCTCGGAAAAAAAGCCGCGAGCCTGCCGCCTTTGCGTGAAGCCTTGCTGCCTGCCGAGGCGGGCGACGTGCGCGAACTCGACGAGGCTTTGGAGTTTCGTGCGCAACAAAACCAACGCGCGCCGAGTCTGGGTCGCGCTCTACCGCCAGACCGTCAGATGATCGCTTTCTTTGTCGGCGACCGCCCGGCTGGGAGCGCCCGCGCCCTGCGTGAGCGCTGATCTTTCCTCGAAAACGCGGACTGGACTCTCGTGGTTTTCGTTGAGGGTTGG
>CALMVM010000077.1 GCA_937873255.1 uncultured Verrucomicrobiota bacterium
GCCGTGTACCACATGAACGAGGGGCACGCGGCGTTCCTGGGGCTGGAACGGGCACGGCATTTCGTGCGGGCGCACAAGCTGGACTTCCGCTCGGCGCTCCAGATCGTGGCCGCGTCGGGGATTTTCACGACGCACACGCCGGTGCCGGCGGGGAACGATGCGTTCTCGCAGCAGTTGATGGCGGCGTACTTTGGGGATTACCCGGCGCAGGTGGGGATCGACTTCGAATACTTCTTCTCGCTCGGACAGACGACGGTCAACAAGACCAACGATTTTTCCATGACGATCCTGGCGTTGCGCACCAGCCGGCACGCCAACGGCGTCAGCAAGCTGCACGGCGAGGTGTCGAAAGGGTTGTGGAAGGACGTGTGGGCGGGCGTTCCGGAGGAGGAGGTGCCGATCACCAGCATCACCAACGGCATCCACACGAAGACGTGGGCCGCGCCGGAGTTCATGGACCTCTACACCAAGCACCTCGGCGCGGATTGGGAGGATCGCCTCACGGACGTGGATTACTGGCTGAAGGTCAACCGCATCCCGGACGAGGTGCTCTGGGACACGCACCAGAAGCTCAAGGCGCGACTCGTGGAATTCGCGCGGACGCGGCTGCGGGCACAGCGTGAACGGCTCGGCGACACGCCGGCGGCGTTGCGGCAGGCGAACAACGTGCTCAACCCGGAGATTCTCACCATCGGGTTCGCGCGGCGGTTCGCGACGTACAAGCGCGGGGCGCTGTTGTTCGGTCAGCCGGAGCGGCTTCTCAAGCTGTTGAACGACGCGGAGCGGCCGGTGCAGTTCGTGTTTGCCGGCAAGGCGCATCCGAAGGACGACGGCGGCAAGAAGGTCATCCAGGAGGTGTATCAGTACACGCGTGACCCGAAGCTGGCGAACCGGATCGTGTTCATCGAGGACTACGACGCGCACGTCGGGCGGCGACTTTACCAAGGTGTTGACCTGTGGCTGAACAATCCCCTGCGTCCGCTCGAAGCCAGTGGGACCAGCGGCATGAAGCTGCCCCCGAGCGGCGGGTTGAACCTCAGCGTGCTCGACGGCTGGTGGTGCGAGGGTTACAACGGCAAGAACGGCTGGCCCATCGGCGCGGAGATCGTTGAGGGCAGCGTGGAATTCCAGAACGAGGTGGACATCGAAAGCCTGTTCCACATCCTGGAAACGCAGGTCGTGCCGCTGTACTATGCGAAGCCCGACGGCAAGCTGCCTATCGCGTGGCTGCGGCTCATGCGCGAGTCGATCCAGAGCGTGACGCCGGTCTACAACACGCACCGCATGGTCAAGGAATACTACCAGCGCCTCTACGCGCCGGCGGCCAAGGCGTATCAGGCGCTCCACGCCGACACGGGCAAGGCGGCGGTGGCGCTGAGCGATTGGAAAAACAAGATGCGCCGCGAATGGTCGCAGGTGCGCGTGGCCGAGGTGAAGCTGGATCACACGGACGAGCGGTTCGGTTCGCACACGATCCAGGTCGGTGACAAGCTGGGCGTGCAGGCGACCGTGCGGCTCGGGTCGATTGCGCCGGGCGAGGTGCGCGTGCAGGCGTACTACGGCGAAAACAAGGAAAACGCGATTGCGCGGCCGACGATCCTGGAGTTGAAGGAATTTGCCCCGGCGGCTGGCGGCGAGGCGGGGACGTTCGTTTATCGCGGGGAAATCCCGAGCGGCGAGAGCGGGGCGTTCGGGCTGAGCGTGCGCGTCGTGCCTACCCATCCGAATCTCACGCAGGAACACGAATTGCGCCTGATCACTTGGGCGTAGTCGGTGGCGCGGTTGGCGGCGAATCTTCCCCATGGTCGTCATCGTCGGAGCGGGTCTTGCCGGGTTGGTGTGCGCGAAGGAATTGGCGCGTCGAGGCGTGCGGGACTTCCTTGTTCTTGAAGCCGAGAACGAGCCGGGCGGACGCGTCCGCTCGCAACGGACGCCCGACGGGTTCGTGCTCGACCGGGGCTTCCAGGTATTGCTCGACAGCTACCCGGCTGCCCGGCGGCATCTGGACATTCCCGGGTTGGAACCACGGTATTTCGAGAGCGGCGCGATTCTGCACGACGGCGGTGAATCGTGGACCGTCGCGCATCCCTTGCGACATCCCGGCGACGCGCCAACGGGGGCGTTCGGGGGGATGTTCACGGCGGCCGATAAGGCCCGACTCGTGGCGCTCGTTGCGGAGTTGCTCGCCACGCCGGACGACCGGTTGCTGGCGGGAGCCGAGTCGGAACGGGACGTGAGCGCGGCGCACTTTCTCTGGCGGCGGGGATTTTCTACGACGATCATCGAGCGTTTCTTCCGCCCGTTTTTCGGCGGGGTCTTCCTCGACAACAAACTCGGCACGAGCGCGGCGCTGCTGCGGTATTACCTCAAGAAATTCGCCACGGGACGCGCTCTGGGCCCCGCCGGAGGCATGGGCGAGATTCCCCGCCAACTCGTCGCCAGCCTGCCTGCCAACACACTCCGCCTCGGCTGCCGCGTGCAATCCATCGAGCGTCTCGGCGAC
>CALMVM010000078.1 GCA_937873255.1 uncultured Verrucomicrobiota bacterium
CTCGCCTTCGTTCACCTCGCACTGATCTTCGATGCCCTCCGATAGTGTGAACAGGAGATAGGAGATAGGGCAGAAGGAGAACAAATTGCTTCCCTCCGGCGGTTCGATGACCAAACGGCGCGCTTGTTTTCCTCCAATCCTCTGCCATTCGGCGCTTCCGCCTTTTGCCTTTTGCCTTTTCCGCCCCTATCTCCTATCTCCTAGACCCTATCTTCTAAATTTCCCATGCCCAGCCTCAACAAACAATTCCCCCGGCTGCTACCCGAGCCGATCAAGAAGGACATCCGCGCGGCCGACCTGATCGACACCGCGTTCAAGGCGTACAACGGCGCGCGCTTGAGCGAGGCCTGCCGGTTGTACGTGGAAAAGATGCTCGCCAGGGACGGCACGGTCGGCATGACGCTCACCGGCGCACTGACCCCCGCCGGCCTCGGGCGCGCCGCGGTCGTGCCCTTGTTGAAGGCAGGATTCGTGGATTGGATCGTCTCCACGGGCGCGAACCTCTACCACGACCTGCATTACGGGCTCGGGATGGAACTGTACGCCGGCTCGCCGTTCGTGGACGACATCGTCCTGCGCAATGATGGGGTGATCCGCATTTACGACGTGTTGTTCTCCTACGACGTGCTGCTGGACACCGACGCCTTCGTACGCCAGGTCATCGCAGGACCGGAATTCCAGAAGACGATGGGCACCGACGAGTTCCATTATTTGCTCGGGCGCTATGTCCACGAGCGCGAAAAGAAACTCGGCATCAAGGAAACGAGCGTCCTGAGCGCGGCGTATCAATACGGCGTGCCGATCTTCACGAGCAGCCCTGGAGACAGCTCCATCGGGATGAACGTCGCCGCGATGGCCCTGCGCGACAGCCAGCTGGCCTTCGACGTGAACCGCGACGTGAACCAGACCGCCGCGATTGTCTACGACGCGAAACGCCGGGGCGGGACTTCGAGCGTGTTCATCCTGGGCGGCGGCAGTCCGAAAAACTTCATCCTCCAAACCGAGCCGCAAATCCAGGAGGTCATGGGCATCGAGGAACGCGGCCACGATTACTTCTTGCAATGTACCGACGCGCGGCCCGACACGGGCGGGTTGAGCGGTGCGACACCGGCGGAGGCGGTCAGTTGGGGCAAGATCGACCCCGGCAACCTGCCCGCGTGCGTGGTGTGCTACGTGGATTCGACGATCTCACTGCCGCTCATCACGGCTTATGCGTTGACCCGGCTCGCTCCCCGCAAGCGCAAGAACCTCTACGCCCGCCGCGACGAACAACTCGCCGCCATCCGCGCCGAGTATCTCAAGAAGGGCACGGTCGAAAAGATCGCCCACCGCACCGACGTGTCCGACGTGAAGGACTTCGGCACCGCCTCCGTGAAGGAAAAACCCCGCCGCAACCTCGCCAAACGCGCCAGCAGCGTGGGGCTTGGCAAGTAAGAAGCCTCGTGCAAACCGAGCTAAAATCGCCGATATGAACACGCTCGCCGAAATCGAAGCCGCCGTGGATTTCCTTACACCTGGCGAGATGGAAAAACTGGAGACCCTGCTGCGCGAACGCCGCACGCGACAGGAGGAAACACAAATACAGGAGCTTTACCGGCGCATCGGCTATGTTCCACTGCCGTCACGCCCGGGACAACCCGTCACTAGGGAAACTGTCAGACAGCTCCGTGAAGAAGAAAACTTCTGATGCGTGCCCTGCTCGACGTGAATGTCCTTTTGCCGCTGCTCGACCGGCTGCACGTCGATCATCCGGCCGCCGTGCGGTGGTTGGAGGCGAACCTGCCGCAGGGGTGGGCTTCGTGGCCTTTTACCGAGGCTGCTTGCCTGCGCTTGCTGACGAACCCGCGTAATCCCTCGCCGCCGCCCCCCGCCCGGGTGTTGGCTACCCTGGCGATGCTGCGAGCCAACAGCCACCATGCTTTTTGGCCGGACGATCTCTCGCTGACGGACACGGCCATCTTTGACTGGGACCGTCTGCAAGGACATCAGCAAATCACGGACGCGTACCTGCTGGCGCTGGCGGTTGCCCACGGCGGTCGACTGGTGACGTTCGACCAACGCATCCAGACCGGGACCGTCAAAGGATGCCGGCCGGAACATCTGGTGACGCTCTGAGCCGGCGCGCCGTATCCATTTTCCATGCGCCTCTTCCGCCACACCGACGCTGACTTCGCGTCCGCCCTCGCGCGCCTCGACCGCCGTGCCATTCCCGCCGCCGACGTGCAGCAGACCGTCAGCGCCATCATCGCCGAGGTCCGCGCCGATGGCGACGCCGCCCTACTGCGCTTGAACGCTCGTTTCGGCGGCCCGTCCTTCCCCGACCCTGCCGCGTTGCGCGGCACCCCCGCAGAATTCACCGCCGCCGCCCGCGCCACCGACGCCCGCACGCAACGCGCCATGGCCGCCGCGCACGAAAACGTCCGCGCCTTCGCCCTGCGCTCCCTGCGCCACGACTGGCACATGCACAACCGCCAAGGCGTCGAGGTCGGCGAACGTTTCACCCCCTTCCCGCGCGTCGGGATTTACGTGCCCGGCGGCACCGCGCCGTTGGTCTCGACGGCGATCATGACCTGTACTCTCGCCGCCGCCGCCGGCGTGCCCAAAATCGTCGTCGCTACCCCCGCCGACCGCGACGGCAACATCGCCCCCGCCCTGCTCTGCGCGCTCGAACTCGCCGGCGCGCCCGAAGTCCACAAAGTCGGCGGCGCGCAGGCCATCGCCGCGCTCGCGTTCGGCACCGCTTCCATCCCTCCCGTCGTCAAGATCTTCGGTCCCGGCAACGCCTACGTCATCGAGGCTAAGCGCCAGGTTTTCGGCCCCGTCGCCATCGACCAACTCCCCGGCCCGAGCGAAATCCTCGTGGTCGCCGACGCCGCCGCCAACCCCGAATGGATCGCCGCCGATCTTCTCGCCCAGGCCGAGCACGGAGCCAATAGCGTCATCGGCCTGCTGACCGATTCGGAAACTCTCCTCGCCGCCGTCGAAGGAGCTGTCGCCCGTCAACTCGCCCGTCTCGGTCGGCAGGCGCAACTCGGCCCCGTGTTGGAAAACGACGCGTTCCTCTGCCTGGTGCGCGACCTCGAACAGGCCATCGCCATCGCCAACGCCTTCGCTCCCGAACACCTCTCGATCTGCACAACCGACGCAGACGCGCTCGCCGTGCGGGTCCATACCGCCGGCGCGATTTTCCTCGGAGGATGGTCCCCGGTGGCGGGCGGCGATTTCCTGGCTGGCCCGAGCCACACCTTGCCCACCGGCGGGGCAGGCAAAGGATTCGCCGGCATGACGGTGGACCAGTTCCAGCGCCGCACGAGCGTGGTGCGCTTCGACGAAAACAGCCTGCGCCAATCCGTGGCGACGATCCAGGCGTTCAGCGACATCGAAGGTTTGGACGCCCACGGTCGTTCCGCCACGATTCGATTTGACTGACTTTTGCCTAGGCGGCAAATGTTGACGACAGGCTCCGTCCTGTCTCGCGGTCTTCATCCGATTCCTGCTAGCCAAAGCGATCTCCTGCGCGACACATGAAGGTTCTTGCTGCTTTGTTGTTCGTTTTCGTCTGCCTCGTCGTACCGAGTCCGGCGGCCTCAACGGACAACGTGCTTCCGGCGGAAGTGGCGCAGGCGCTTCGCGCACCGGGAGAGGTCGTCCTTTATTCACTCGAACCGTGGGAGCAACCCGCTGCCAGTGACGAGACGTTTCACCGTTTCAAAGTTCTTGGACACACCACATTGGATCGGACCCAAGCGACGACCGCCATCGGTGAGTTTCAGTCGGCCGTCGCCGGCTGGGATGGCAGTATCGCCATGTGTTTTGACCCACGACAGGCGCTCCGCGTCACGGCCGGTGACCGCACCTACGATCTTCTCCTCTGCTATTCTTGCCACCAGCTCTACGTTTACCAGGGCAACAAACTCGTTGTGTCGCTAGGTGCCGCAGGTTCGGCGAAGGTTCTCAACGGTCTGTTGAATGCCTCCAAAATCCCCGTGTCCAAGACGGACAGCGAGGAGGACAGGGCAGCCCGTCAGAAGCGGGCGGAGGCTTCGCAAGCGCGCTGGCTCGACGCGATGCCGAAGTCTCTTCGCCCTCTATGGAATTCCGCCTTGCGGAACGAACTTTCACCTGACCTCAAACCGCTTCGCGCCGCTCTCGCCGAGGAATTTCCTGATCCTCGCCAACGCATCCTGGCTTTGTTCAGTTGGTATGGCTCCGGCGATGGACCGTGGTCCGGCTTTCCCGCCTACGAGTCGGCTGCCGAGGAACTATTGCTCGATCTTCCTACCCTCGATCTCATCGCAGCGGCGCAGACAGACAATCTCACCGAGTCGCAACTCGAAGGGGCCGCACGCCTTTTCGGTGGTTGGAGTTTTTCCAAGCGCCGTCCGGACGACCGCAGGACACTACCAGCCTCGCTGAAAAAGAAACTCCTCGTTCATTCAATCAAGAGCACCGACGAGGACAAACTCGGCAGGGCCAAGAACGCTTTCGCGCAATAAGGACGGCAACCGGGAAACTTCACTCCCGCACCTGCCCCGTACCCCGGATGACATATTTGTAGGTCGTCAATTCTTCCAGCGCCATCGGCCCCCGCGCGTGGAGTTTGTCGGTGCTGATGCCGATCTCCGCGCCGAAGCCGAACTCGCCCCCGTCCGTGAACCGCGTGCTGGCGTTCCAATACACCGTTGCCGAATCCACTTCGTTCAAAAAACGCTCCGCGCTCGCCTCGTCCGCGGTCACGATGGCGTCGCTGTGGTGCGAACCGTAGGTCTCGACGTGGTTGATTGCGTCCGCCAACCCATCGACCACCCGCACCGCCAGCTTCAGGTCGAGCCATTCGGTGGTCCAATCCTCCTCCGTGGCGGGCACGACCCCGTCACCGAGAATTTGCCGGACGGTTTCGTCGCCATGGAGTTCGACGCCGGCGGCCCGGAGGATCTCCGCCGCGCGCGGCAGGAATGCGCCCGCCACCTCGCGGTGGACGAGGAGCGTTTCCACCGCGTTGCAAACGCCGGGCCTCTGGCATTTGGCATTGAGGAGAATGCGTTCCGCCATTTCCAGATCGGCGGCGCGGTCCACGTAGAGGATGCAAACCCCGTGGTAATGCTTGATGACCGGCATCCGCGCATGGCGCACGACCGTTTCGATGAGCGCCGTCCCGCCGCGCGGTACGATCAGGTCCACGTAGCGATCCATCTCCGCGAGCAGACGTACCGCCTCGCGGTCGGCATGCGGGATGAGCAGGATGCAATCCGCCGGCAAGCCCGACCGCGCCGCGCCGTCGCGCAGCGCGTTGGCGATGGCGACGTTGGAACGCAACGACTCGCTGCCGCCGCGCAGGATGGCGGCGTTACCGGTCTTCGTACAAAGGACGGCGGCGTCGCTCGTGACGTTCGGGCGGGATTCGTAGATGATCCCGACGACGCCGATGGGCACGCGCACTTTGTTGAACCGCAACCCATTGGGCCGCGTCCACTGGCGCAAGGTCTGTCCAACAGGATCGTCCAGCGCCGCCACCGCGCGAATTCCCTCGGCCATGCCTGCGAGCCGCTTTTCATCGAGCCACAGGCGGTCGATCATCGCCACGGACAAGCCGGCGGCACTGGCCGCTTCCACGTCGAGGGCATTGGCGGCGAGGATGGCGTCATGGTGCGAGGCGAGCGCATCGGCCATGGCGAGCAGGCCGGCGTTTTTGCGCTCGGAGGGCAGGCGCGCCAATTCGCGGGCCGCCGTCTTGGCGCGACGGCCGAGTTCGAGCATTTCCGAGACGAGGTCCATGTTCATCAAACTCCCTGCGGGGAGCAAAGTCTGTCCACAGATTACGCAGATTTCCGCAGATTTCAGAAGAAGGAGGAAACAAACCCCTTCCTTTTTTCTAATCTGCGGAAATCTGCGTAATCTGTGGACGACTCTTCTTTCCGGCGAACGCAGGAATGGCGAACCTCGTGCCGATTTCCTCGCCTGCGACGATCCGCTCCAGAAGGCCCGGCGTGCGGCCGTTGGCGATCACTGCCGGGATGCCGGCTTCCACGGCGCGTTTGACCGCCTGGAGTTTGGTCGTCATGCCGCCGGTGCTGAGTTTTCCCTTGCGGTCGCTGGCGAGGTCCAGCACGTCGTCCACGTTTTCGACGAGCGGGATCGGCGCGCCCTGCCCGGTGCCGTCGCGCGTCAAGCCCTCGGCGCTGGTGAGCACGATCAGCATCCCCGCTTCGGCCAACACCGCCACTTCCGCCGAGAGCCGGTCGTTGTCGCCGAAGCGCAGTTCCTCGACGGCGACGCTGTCGTTTTCGTTGATGATGGGCACGACCCCGCCGTGCGTTAGGAGACGGCGCAGGGTGTTCTGCGCGTTGGCGTAGCGCGTGCGGCTGTCGAGGTCCTGGTGGGTGAGGAGGAGTTGCGCCACCGCGAGGCCGTGCCGGGCGAAGTGCGTTTCGTACACGCGCATGAGCCGCGATTGCCCGATGGCCGCGCAGGCCTGGATCGTCGGGGTGTCGGTGGAGCGTTCGGTCAACCCGAGCACCATCATCCCCGCCGCGACCGCGCCGCTGGTGACGACGATGCACTGGTGCCCCTGCGCGACCAGTCCCGCGACTTCCGCCGCCAACCGTCGAAATTGCCGCGCATCAAGCGAGCTGCCTCCCGGCCGGGTCAGCAAACCGGTGCCCAACTTGATGACGAGTCGCGGCCTCTGGACGGACATGGCGGGAAAAATCGAAAGTGCAGTCCGGGGTTGCGATCCGGGAAGGGAACCGTTAACGTATCGCTCCGTTTTGGCAAGGGTGCCGAGACGTTTGCGCATCCGTAGCTCAACTGGATAGAGCGCTGCCCTCCGAAGGCAGAGGTTGTGGGTTCGACCCCCGCCGGATGCAAGCCTCCCGAGTTTCACCGATCTCTCGCGGCGTCGCCGGTCAGGTCAGACGCACTTCCGCCCCGGTGTCGCTGGACTCGTAGATCGCCATGAGCATCTTCATCAGATCCACGGCCTGATCGACGTTGTTGACCGGCGGCCGGCCGGTGCGCACCGCGTCCAGGAAATCCGCCATCTGGTAATCGAATCCGTTCGTCTCCGGGCCGGTCTGGATCGCGGTCGCCTTGCGCTCTTTTTCGCGCATCGTATAAAAGACCGCCGGGTTCAAGCTCAACGTCCCTTGGTCGCCGTACAGCGTCGTATTTTCCAATTCGTGACCCGCCCACGGACTTTTCGGCACGGCGTCGGTCATGTTGCCGGCCCAGGTCACTTCCAAGTGCATCACCAATCCGCCTTCGAAACGCAGCATCGCAAAGCCGCTGTCCTCCACGTCGAATTTCACCTCGGCCGGCACCGTGCGTCGGAAATTCGCCGACACCTGTGCGCTGACCGACACCGGCTTGGGGCAGCCCGCGAGATACCACGCGGCGTCGAGCGCGTGCACGCCGATGTCGATCATCGCGCCGCCACCAGCCTTGCTCTTTTCCAGAAACCATCCCCCCCCCCCCCCCCGAATCCCCGCCCAACGCACCCGCTCCCCCATGGCGAAATACATTTTTACCAGCCCGCCCTCATCGACGATTTGCCTTCCGGCGAGCATCTTGTTGTTGAACCGCGACTGCCGGCTGAACGCGTAGACCAATCCCCGTGCCTTCGCTTCCGCGCGGATCGACTCCACCTCGGCGACGTTCATCGTCGGCGGTTTTTCGCAAAGCACATGCTTGCCCGCCCGGAGCGCGGAAAGCGTCGCGGAGGCGTGCAGGTAATTCGGCAGCGAAACGACGACCGCACCCACCGCCGGGTCAGCCAGCATGTCGTCGTATTGCGCGTACCCCCTTTCGGGCGAGAACTGCGCGGCGAACTTTTCGCGCCGCTCCGCGCCCAAATCGCACGCCGCGTAAACATGCGCGCCGGGCAACGAGGCGGCGGCAATGGCGTGTTGTTCGCCGGGCCAGCCGAGGCCCAGGAAACCGAGGTTGACCGTTTCGACGTTGCTCATGCAGTTGCAATCGCGCGACCCATGCAGGACGCGCGTCCAAAACAAGGTCCTGATGGCTCTCCGAGCCGATCCCTGGATTTTCCGGATCGCGGGTCGTTGCGATCACGCCCAGGCAGAAGAAAATAGGGATCGGCTCGGAAAGCCACCCCTACCTTGTTAACGACCGCCTGCGGCGGGACTCAAGCCTCCTTCTTTTCCTCTTGGTGGACCGTGACTTTCTCGCCTTCCACCAAGTCGGTCGTCGGGTTGATGACCAACGTTTCGTTCCCCTGTAAACCGCTGACGATCTCGATTGTCTTGCCAAAATCACGACCCATCTTCACATCACGATAACGAATCGTTTGTTGACCATCGACCACCGCCACGCGCGGACCCTCCTTGCGGATGTCGACCGTGTTCGCGGGCACGAGAAGGGCGGGTTCGTTCTGTTGCACCTTGAAACGCACCGTCAGGTACATGCCCGGCAGGAGTTTGCCGTTCTCGCTCGGGAGTTGGATTTCGACGCGTTCGGTGCGCGCCGTCGGGTCGAGCGAATCGGAGGTGCGGGTGCCCTTGCCCGTGAAAATCTTCTGCGGAGACTG
>CALMVM010000079.1 GCA_937873255.1 uncultured Verrucomicrobiota bacterium
GAACCGATGCCCGACTCGCCCGACCGCGTGGCCGACGCGCGCACCCGGCGCGGCGCGCATCTCGCGCAAATCTTCGCGGCGGCCGGCGTCGCGTACCCCCCGCGCGAGGTGTATCTGCGCGTCTTCAAGCACGAGGGCCAACTGGAACTCTGGGCGCGTTCGGAGCCAGCCCCCGCCCCTTTCCGGCTCGTACAAATCTATCCGGTCCTCCGCGCCTCCGGCCGGCTCGGCCCCAAACGCCGCGAGGGGGATGAGCAGGTGCCCGAAGGCTACTACCGGATCGACCGCTTCAACCCGCGCAGCCTCTTCCACCTGTCGCTCGGATTGGATTATCCCAACGCCGCCGACCGTCTCCTGACAGACGACCCCGAGCACCCCGGCACGGATATTTTCATCCACGGCGACGCGCAGTCGGTCGGCTGCATGGAGATGGGCGACGCCGTGGCCGAGGAGGTCTATCTCGCGGCGTCCGACGCCCGCGGCGGCGCTGATGGTCCGCCGTCCGTACATATTTTCCCATGCCGGATAAACGAGGCGAATTGGCGGTCCCTTCTCGCCCCGCTCGCCGCCGGCCGCCCGGAACTGGACTATTTATGGCGTTCTCTTCGCGTGGGTTACGAACGATTCGAGCGCACGCGCCAGTTGCCCTTGGTACGGGTGGACGAGCGCGGCGGCTACCGGGTCGAGTGAGTCCCGCGAAGGCGTTTTCGTTGGATAAATACGACCGCCCGGCGTACAGGGTGCGAATTCGCCACCTAAAACGGCCCCTTCCGTTCTCTGGCAATCATCCCACACCGCATGTTACTCCATTCCATCCGCTCCCTGAAAACCGGTTCCCTGTTGCTCGCCGCCCTGGCGGCTGCCGCGCTGCCCGCTTTCGCCGGTGAGACCACCGTCACCTCTTCCAAAGACAAGAACCCGGTCATCGAAAAGCCAAACACCGAGCCCCGCTTCTACATCAATCTGCTGGCCGGCGGCGAGTTCGACAACGGCGTCGTCGATTTCCTCTCCAACGGCAACGGCACCTTCGCTACCCGTCCGGTTGCCGCCGTCGCGCTGGTCGGCTCGCCGCTGGACGCCCGCTTCCAGGCGCGTGATTTCAGCGAGGCGCACGACGCCGCCGTGGTCAACGGCCGGCTCGAACTCGGCTACAAGGTGCTCCCCTACCTGAGCGTCTTCGCCGGAGGCACCTACAGCCACGCGGGCGGCGACGACCGCGCCAACGTCGGCACGGTGATCGATACCTTCGGCGCGTTCGGCGCGCCGGGTCGCCGTTTCAACCTGTTCGCGGGCGTGGGCCAGTACCAGGCGTTTTCGGGCATCGCGGGCATCAAGCTCACCACCCCGCGCACGATCCTCGACCTCCTGCACATCCCCAAGGCCATCAAGCCGTACCTGGTGCTCTCGGCCGGCGGCAAGTATGTCGATGACCAATACATTCGCTTCTACACGGAGAATCGCGCCATCGTCGACACGGGCCGCTTCAAGCTCTACGACGAGTCTTGGGTGTTCACGACCGAGGCGCAACTCGGCTACGAGCTCCAGTTGACCCGCAACCTGAGCATCAACCTGGAAAACGGCTACGGCTACGACACCGCGCCCAAGAGCGGCAGCCTGCCGGCCTTCGGCGTGAACAGCAGCGGCAGCCGGTTTTATTCGACTGTGAGCCTGGGCGCGAAGCTCATGTTCTAAAAACGGACGGTCCATCTTGCCGAAGGCGGTTCCTCTCACGGGGAACCGCCTTTTGCTTTTGCCGGGCGCGGGATCGTCCGACATTTAATGCTACCGTTGCGAACGGAGCGTGTTATGATCGCGCCACTCCGTGAGAAGCGGGCGCGTTTCCACCGGACCAAACTTATGTCATTTCCATCCATCCACTCCCTGAAAACCGGTTCCCTGCTGCTCGCCGCCCTGGCGGCCACCGCGTTACCTGCGCTGGCTGGCGAGACGACCGTCACCACCAAATCCACGGACAAGAACCCGGTCATCGAAAAACCGAAAACCGAACAGCGCTTCTACGTGAACCTGCTGGCCGGCGGCGAGTTCGACACGGGGGTCACGGATTTCATCGGCGACGGCAAAGGCGTCCCCCCGGGTCCCCCCACCGCTGTCGCGGGAATCCGTGTCACCACCGCGAACATCCAGGCACGTAACTTCGAGGAAACGCACGACGCCGCCGTGATCAACGGCCGGCTGGAACTCGGCTACAAGGTCAAGCCCTGGCTGAGCCTGTTCGTGGGCTTCACCTACAGTCACGCGGGCGGCGACAGCCGGGCCGACGTGGGTTACGTGCGGGTCACGAATCCGTTGATCATCCCCAACATTTCGCAGGACTTCGCGCTGCATGCGGACGTCGGCCGGTATCAGGCGTTCGCGGGCCGGGCGGGTTTCAAGCTCACCACCCCACGCACCCTTCTCGACCTCCTGCACATCCCGCGAGCCATCAAGCCGTACGCGAGCTTCTCTGCCGGCGGCAAGTACGTCGATTCGCAGTCCATCCGCTTCTACACGGATAACCCGGGCATCGTGGGTACGTACCGCAGCAGGCTCTACGACGACTCGTGGGTGTTCTCGGTGGAAGGCAGCCTTGGCTACGACCTCCAGTTGACGAGCAACCTCGACGTGATCCTGGAGAGCGGCTACGGCTACGACACCAAGCCGGACGGCGACAACATCCCGGGCGTGTCGGGTGTCAACACCAAGGGCAGCCGGGTTTATTCCACGGTGAGCCTCGGCGCGAAACTGAAGTTCTGAGCGGACGGGCTTCTTTCGGTTGTAGGGCAGGCGCACCGCCTGCCGCGTGATTGGGCGTGGCCTGCGAACCGGCTGGAAACGGGGAGGCATGCAAGAAGCGGTCGGTGTCCCGTAACACGGCAGGCGGTGCGCCTGCCCTACAACTGGGATGCGTCTCAGCCAACGTGAGACACGGCGCAGGCGTCAGGTCTATCCCGGGACGTCATCGAGATAGGCCGCCCAGGCATCCCAACCGACCGTCCACTGCCCGTCCCCGGCGGCGAGCGTCGCTTCGAGGTAATGGAAATACGCCGGGCAGGGGCGCCGCGCCGTGATCGCGTGGAGGGCCGCGAGCGCGCCGGGAACATCCCCGGCAGCAACCTGCGCGCGGTAGAGCCGCAACGCCGGGGCCGGGTCGCCCGGCGCTTGCGCGGAGGCGGCGCGGAGTTCGCCCAACGCGCGGGGCGAGAACCCGGCGGTTTCGGGCGGGACGACGGGCTTGGGAGCATATTGCGCGGCGATGCGGCAGGCGGGCTCCGGCGCGCCGGTGAGCGCGCACGCCCGCGCCCACGCACGCCATCCCGACGCCTGCCAGGCAGGGTGGGCCTCCATCGCCGCCGCCAGCGCCGGGGGATCGCACAGCCACAGGCCGAACAGATGCGCCTTCTGGCCGTGGTCGTAACGCCGCAGTTCCGGGTCCGCCGCCACGATCCGCGCGAGCGCGGGGCCGCACGCGGCGGACGGGATTTGGTCGG
>CALMVM010000080.1 GCA_937873255.1 uncultured Verrucomicrobiota bacterium
TTGGCACCCCAGACTAACTCAGCACCCGGCTCGAAAAAGCGAAGTCACGTCACGATCAATCGTGCAATAAACCGATTGTATCCTTTCCGGCGTTCGCGTTGGAACGCGCTCTCAAGTGGTCTTGGCCGGAAAACCTCCGGTTGCGTGCCTATGTAATTTTCCGAGCGCGGGTACATGTTGCCCATGTACCCACTTTGTTTGCGGTGCCGCATGGCCTGCGGAAAATCGCGCAGGAACAGGTTCACTCGCCGGTTCAAGCGTGTGAAGTCTGTCCCCGGACCGTATTTTCGAGCGGCTGCGCGGTACGGCGTGAGAAGGTCGATCTCCTTGAACATGTACGAGAAACGGTTCTGGTAGGCCCGTGGCGTTCGGGAACTTCGACAGTCCACATCGAGAGGTGCCAGAAGCCAGTCGAGTTCGGATCGGAAACGACCGCGCATCAGAGATTCAATCGCCGAAGCGGTCAACCCGGGCGCGTCGCACTGCGCGTGCAGATGGGGTCGGTACGTCAGGGGGTCGAAGCTCATCACCTGCAATTCTTCCCGCCAGACGGCACCCATCATAAATCCCCTTTCCTGAAGGAGAACCATGGTCTTCCGCGTGACATTCCAAAAGTCCTTAAGCGGACTGTAGAGCGTATCCTCCGCCCGGATACCGTCCCTGAACGAGATCGTAACAAATTTCCAGTCCCCCTTTTCAAAGTGCGGCGCAAAGCGGCAGAGCACGCCCCAAATCCGCCGGTAGCTGCACGAGCAGCAAAATTTCGGGAGATCGCAGTGCCGAATCTGGCCTTGGATTCGGAGGCCGCAGTTGCAAAAATCGTCGGCTCGATCCCAGTCCGACATCGCGTAGATGCTCCCGCGAGGCCCGTAGGCGTGGCGACGACGGCCGAACGCGTCCCGCAATCTTTGGGTACCCGAAACTTTTTGCCGTAGCGTTATGATTCGTCGCCTCCGATCCCAATCAAGCTCGCCCGCAAGTGCCACCAGTTTCGCGGAATTGGACCAGTCAAGTGCGGTGACTTGCGCCTTCGTCACTGCGGCCTCCTCGCGCAACCGACACCCGCACCCGTTTTAGGAACGCGGGTTTTCTCCGGGGAGGAATACCTACATAGTCTGCTTATAGGCTCGTCGGAGGGATGCCGGATACCTGAATGAGGGTGACCGGAGGCCGCGCTCGAATGGCTTTCGGCACGGTTCAGATTTGCACCACGCGATCCCCGAGAGATCACAGATTACCCTCCTTTGGGTTTTTCGAGGAAGGGGGAGTCTTGGGCTGGCGGTGGAATTCTCCGGCTTCGGCGCGCCGGTCGAAATCCTCGACCTCCGCCCGTGATACGTACAGGCGGCCGAAAATGTTAGTAACCCTAATAAGTCCATTTTTTCGGTATCGCCAGCCTGTCGTTCGGGTCAGGTTACGGCTTTGCAACCATGAGTGATACGAAACGTATTTAAAGAAATCCGCGTTGCTCTGCGTTGTTTGATCGGGCATGAAACCCGTTCTACACAACGGTCAGGCGGTGATCGGGAAGTCGCCAGATAGCAAATCCCGGCTCGCTCCGAGCAAAAGCAGTTTTGCTCTTGGAGTGACCTGGAACTGGACTCCAGCAAAATCCGCTTCTTCGTCAACAAAATCGGGTCAAAATTCCTACCTAGCTTTTTTTCCGTGGTGGCGACTTTTTTCTGCTTTCTCCAGCCGAAATTTACGGGGCCTCATTTGGCTGCGGCGAGCTTTCGCCGCGTCGCCTGTCCCTGCTGACCCGCCATTCTCCGAACCCTTGGAATGTGTTCGTCTTTCCAGGCGAGGAATTCCCGCCTCAACGAGACAACCCACCCGGGAGGAAGTTTGTCTCGCCTGAATCCTGCGACAGCGGTGGGGGCGTCGGGAATCTTTTCTTCGTACCCCTGTCTCCGCCACTCCCAAAATTGTTTGAAGGGCATCATGGCTTTAGATTCAGAACCGCTTTCGGTAATGTGCCGGACAGCAGTCACGAACGGTACACCGCTGGGATATTTTGCTGATAGTTTACCAAACTCAGCCCGGTCGGCCTCTTCGAGTCGGTCTCTGGTCTCGCCTACGTAACGGTCATAGAATTCCTGCTCGATTGCTTCGCGGCACGCTGATTCGCAAGCAGCCAAGAGCATGATAGCCTCCTTGGCGGCTTGCCGAGCGGATTCAGGGTCGCGTTGATCAGGACGTACTCGGGAAAACAGAACCGCTGCGACCGGCACAACTGTCGTGAGCGGGTATCGACGCCAATCAGTCTTCGACTCGGACATAAATTTCGAGGCTTACTTTTGGTTCACGAGCGAGGTGTGCTCGGCGAGAGGATGTGCAATTTCTTGGCGGCAGCCTTCTTGTGCGAGTCCGCCAAGTGCCCGTAAACCTTTCCCACCAATATCCCGCCATCGGAGTGCCCCAACCATGACGCGATGGTCATGAAGTCAATCCCGGCCATCACGCATTTGCTCGCAAAAAGGTGGCGGAGGTCGTGAAAGCCGACTCCCGGTAGGCCGGCCTTCGCCCGGACCATCAACAGTGACTCTCGGAGATTCCGTGCAGGAACGTCTCTGGGGCCTCGCTGGGGCGAGGGAAACAGCCAAGTCGAGTCCAGGGGGGCGCTCCGCGTACATCGCGCCCAGAAGCGCCTCCAAGCCGGGCGAGAAATCGACCTGCCGCTGTTTGTGGTTTTTAGAAACGCCGCCGCTTCCAATCGTCACGGCACTATGCTCAAAATCCACATCCGACCAACGAACTCCCAAAGATTCTTGTTCCCTCGCCCCCGTCAGGGACAAGAACTGCAAGTAATTTTTGAAGAGCTTGCTGTTCTTTGTCGTTTCCTCGCTGACCGCCGAAAGCAGACGGTCAAGCTGCTCCGGCGAAAAGAATCGTCGTTTCGGTGACGGCTTTTGTTTGAGTTGCTTAACTTCAGGCAGCCGGGTGATTTCGCCTTGGTCCACCGCGAATTTGAGGACGTTTCGCAGAGCCACGGTGTCGAGGTTCACGGTGCGGGCGCTCGCGCCGGACTCCAGCCGCTTCTCGCGGAATGAGTGGATGACCGGCGGGGTGATTTTGTCGATCCGCACGCCGCCCAGATGCCCGACCCAGCGTCGAATCGCCTGACGTTCGTTCTGTTGAGTTCCGATTTTTTTCTGCCCGAGCGTGGCGCTTACGAGATATTCTTGAGCAAAATCCTCGAAACCCGGCCGGCGTCCTCGTTGAGGCAATGCATCGTCACGGCGTTCAGTCCGCTTCCTTTCAAGTTCTGCCCGGGCTTGATCCAACGAATCCGCCACCAAGGCGATCCGACGAGGTGCCGTCTTGCCGTTTCCGAGAGGGACTCGAAGTTGTGCGTAGTAGATGTCATCGCGCTTCCACAGACCCGGGATTTTACGCTTGCGGGTGTCCAATACAGGACGGAAACTCCCGCCGTGGTTTTTTCTCCGTTGCTCGATGCTTCGCGTTACGGCGCGTTCCATCCCGTAACAGTAGCACGGAAAGTAGCACGGGATCAATCCCAAAATAATTTCCCGCTGCGTAACTTGCTCATAGAGACAGAATTACATTAAAAGCCAAGGTGGCGAAATTGGCAGCCGCGCCAGACTTAGGATCTGGTCCCGCAAGGGGTAAGGGTTCGAGTCCCTTCCTTGGCAACCGGCTGACGTGACCGCAGGCTCGCGTTTCTTACAAAAATGTCATGCGGCGGAAAGCCTGCCGTCACCCTCGCGCACGAATCTCCACCGTATGCCTAGCCAACCATCTTCCTCCAAACGATCCGTTTTCAGACCGACCGCCTTTTCCATGGCGGCAGTCGGGGCCGCCGCGCTCGCCGTGGGCACCGCCGTCGCCCTGACCGACCCCAACCCGCCGGCCAAGCCGTCCGACGTTGCGCAGCCGGAGGTCAAGGTGGAGCACGCGCCCGTGGACCGCGCCCGCACCCCGGCGGGCAGTTTCGCCCCCATCGTGCAGAAGGTCGCGCCGAGCGTGGTCGAAATCTTCGTCACCTCGAAGCCCGGCGCGCAGCAGTTCAACTCCGACGAAACGGACCTGTTCGACCGGTTCTTCGGTCAGCAGCGGCGTCGCAACGGTCCGGGCAACGAGGATTCATTCGCCCCGCGCCAGCACGGACTCGGCTCGGGCGTGATCGTTTCCGCCGACGGCTACATCCTGACCAATCGCCACGTCGTCAAGGACGCCAGCGAAATCCGCGTCGCCCTTTCGGACGGACGCGAATTCACCGCCAAGCTCGTCGGCGCGGACGAGAAGACCGACGTGGCCGTCGTCAAGATCAAGGCCGAAGGGTTGCCCGCGCTGACGTTTGCCGACAGCAACGAACTGGCCGTCGGCGACATCGTGCTGGCGGTCGGCAATCCCTTCGGCATCGCGCAGAGCGTGACGCAGGGCATCGTCAGCGGCAAGGACCGCGTGACCGGCAACGCTTCGGACGAGGACTTCATCCAGACCGACGCGGCCATCAACCCCGGCAACAGCGGCGGCGCGCTCGTGGACGTTGAAGGCAGGCTCGTGGGCATCAACACCGCCATCCTCAGCCGCACGGGCGGCAACCAAGGCATCGGTTTCGCCATTCCCTCGAACCTCTGCCAATGGGTGATGACCAGCCTCGTGAAAAACGGCCACGTCGAGCGCGGTTATCTCGGCGTCACGATCCAGAGCCTGACGCCGACGCTGGCGCAGGAGTTCGGATTGGACAAGATCACCGGCGCGCTGGTGTCCGACGTTTCCTCGGGCGGTCCGGCGGAGAAGGCCGGCGTCAAGAGCGGCGACGTGATCAAGATGTACAACGGCCAGACGGTGCGTGATTCCTCGC
This sequence comes from uncultured Verrucomicrobiota bacterium, assembly GCA_937873255.1. Classification (GTDB taxonomy): domain Bacteria; phylum Verrucomicrobiota; class Verrucomicrobiia; order Chthoniobacterales; family SZAS-18; genus CAHJWO01. Next base: position 4,829 of record CALMVM010000080.1, read on the forward strand.
AGTTCAAGCTCCAGGTCGCCGAAACCGCGCCCGGTACCAAGGTGACCATGCAGGTGGTCCGCGAACGCGAGACCAAGGACATCGAAGTCACGGTGAATAACCAACCCGGCCAGCAGCTCGCCAAGGGCAATCGCCCGGAATCGAGCACCGGCAAGGGCCACGAGGCGCTCGCGGGCGTGGCGGTCGTCGATCTCGACGCGGCGACCCGGCGGCAATTGAAAGCGCCGGATAGTATGCGAGGCGCGGTGATCACCGAACTGCCGCAAAACTCCGCCGCGTACGAGGCGGGGCTGCGTCAGGGAGACGTGATCGTCGAGATCAACCACAAATCGGTGAAGGGTGCGCAAGAAGCGGTGGACCTCACCTCAAATCCGACGAGCAACCAGACGTTGGTCAAGGTGTGGACCCGCAACGGCAACCGGTATTTGATGGTCGAAGAGGACAACGTCGAATAGGCGCAACCAGCGCGTTCCACTACGCCCCCTGCGCTCGATGCGAGTGCCGGGGGCGCTCTGTTGGTATCGAGGCCATTGTGCGAAAAATCGGCTGTTTTCGGACCGAGATTTTCATTGCAAATTCCTGCGTGTTAGCAAGTAGTACACAGTAGTTCGATTTATTCACACCGGTGAATAAGCTGTGAACAACTTGGCAATTGTTCGCCCGGTAATCGGGTAACGGTTGGCAGGCAACACCGGCGGTCAAGGAGACTGTAGCGTCCTGGACAATCACGATGGTACGGGCTGGCGGGCGAGGAATTTCCCTCTCCCCGGCGTGCCGACGAACCGCCCATCGCGCACGGCTACCTCGCCGCGCAAAGTCACGACGCTCGGTCGTCCCGAGATCGGCCAGCCTTCGAACGCGCTATAGTCCAGATTCATCGCTTGGCCGGCCGCCGTGATCGTGCCGCGAAACGCCGGATCGTAGATCACCAGGTCTGCGTCCGCCCCGGGCTGGATCGTCCCCTTGCGCGGGAAGAGGCCGAAAATCTTCGCCGCGCGAGAGCTGGCGATATCGACGAACGTGTGCAGGTCGATCCGCTCTGCCTGAACGCCGTGGGTAAAAAGCAGGTTGATCCGGTCTTCCAACGCCGGGATGCCGTTCGGTATCTTCGTGAAATCGTCGCGGCCGAGCGACTTTTGGGCGGCGAAATCGAACGGCGCGTGATCGGTCGCCACCGTGTCGATCAGCCCCGACCGTAATCCGTCCCAGAGCACCGCCTGGTTGCGACGTTCACGCAACGGAGGGGACATCACGTATTTGGCTCCCTCGAATTCGGGCCGTTCGGCGTCTGTCCGGTCGAGCAAGAGATATTGAATCAGGGTTTCCACACGCACATCGACCCCCCGCGCCCGTGCGGCGAGCGCCTCCCGGAGTGCTTCCTCGCAACTGAGATGCACGATGTAAACCCGCGCGCCCGTGAGCTGCGCGAACGTCATCAGGTGATGCACGCCCTCGGCTTCGACGGCCGGCGGGCGGCTCTCGTAGTGTCCCTCGGTGCCGCGCACGCCGGCGGCGAGGAGTTCGCGCTGACGCTCGGCCACGAGGGTCTCGTTTTCGCAGTGCGCGGCCACCACGACGCCGAGTTCGCGCGCCAGCGAGAGCGCGCGGTAGAGTTCGGTGTCGTCGATGCCGAACGCCCCCTTGTACGCGAGGAAGATCTTGAACGACGTGACCCCTTTCCCGACGATCTCGCGCAACTGCGCGGGCGTCCCGTCATCGAACCGCGTGACACCCATGTGAAACGAGTAGTCACAGGCCGCCCGCCCCGCGCTCCGCTCGTTCCACAGGCGGAAGCCCTCGGCGGGTTCCGTGTCCCGCGCGGGGCAGCACATATCAAAGATCGTCGTGGTGCCTCCGATCAACGCCGCGCGGCCGGCCGTATCGTAGTCGTCCTTTGAGAACGTCCCCATGAACGGCAAATACACGTGCGTATGCGGATCGATGAACCCGGGAAAGACATATTTGCCGGAGGCGTCGATGACCTCGGCGTCCGGAGGGGCGGTCAGATCGCGGTCGATCCGGGTGATCGTCTCGCCTTCGCACAAGATGTCCGCGACGTAGCGCTGGCTCGCCGTGACGATCTCGCCGTTTTTGATGAGCAGAGGCATGCCGGCCAGCGTCGCACCGAACCGTCGCCGAGCTAAAGCAAAAGTTGCGGCCCGGCGTATAAACTCTGCTCGTGTGAGCCGTGCCGAACCGCGTTTTTGTACGTCCCCGCCCGATGCAAACGGTTGCGCCGTTCCCGCCCTCGGGGCATGGTCTTCGGCAGGCGTGATTCTCGAGACTCTCAAACAACGCCTGCATGCCGCGTTGGTCCGTCCGGTCCCCACCGAGGCCGATCTGGCAGCGGCGCGCCGTCTGGCCGCTGATCTGGACGACGCAGGCATCTGGCCCGACATCGAGTACACCGGGACCGATGGCTCACGCTGGGAGGCCATCGCACACCTGGACCGCGTGTTCGTCCTGGCCCGCACGCGCCAATTTTGCAGCGGGGAACTGGATGCCGCCATCGTACGGGCACTCGATTTCTGGCTCTCGCAGGACCTGAAAGGTCCGACCCGATGGCACGACCAGATCATTGTGCCCCGCCTGATTGGTTCAACCGCCCTGCTTTTTGAGGCCGGCTTGTCGGCGGGCGCGCGGGGGATGGTCATCGAAATCCTTGCCCGGGCGCGGTGGGCACGGTGGGAGGGCGGAGTGTGGGTCGAATGGACCGGGACGCACCTGACGTCCCTCGCCTTCAACGTGCTGTTGCGCGGGTGCATCGAAAACATACCCGCCCTTTGCCGGGAGGCGCTCGAACGCGTCCACGCCGCCGTCCGGCTCGCGCAGGCTGGCGAGGAAGGCATCCAGGTGGACATGAGCTTTCACCGGTCCGAGGGCGTCCCGTCCCCGGGCAGCGACGGACTGGCGTTCGGCGAAAATTGCGCGCGGCTTTTCACGCTCGCCCACGGCACTCCCTGGCAGGCCCCGGCGGAATGCCTGACGCTTTTCGCTTCCTTCCTGCTCGACGGCCAGCAGTGGACGATCCGCCGGCAATTCCTCGACGGCGGTGCCTGGACGGGAGGGGCCGACGCCGATCCGGCGCGCCTCGCAAGTTTCGCGGCGGCGGTCGAGGAATTGGCCGACCTCGGGATCACGCCGCGCCGGGCGGAGATGGCGGCGTTCGCACGGCGGCTGCGCAACCCTTTGGAACCGACGCTCAGCGGGCACCGGCACTTCTGGCGCTCGGACCTCGCGGTGCATCAGCGGCCCGGGTTCTACACATCGGTGCGGCTGGGTTCACACGTCGTCTCCGCCGGTAAACCCGACGAGCAGGCAGACAACCTGGACGGCGGTCTGACCTGCCTCGTGCGGGACGGACACGAATACCGCGACATCGTTTCCGTCTGGGACCGGCGGCGGCTGCCGGGCACGACCACGCTGCAATCGGCGAAACCCCACGCCCCGCCCGGCCGGAAGCGCAATGACTCGCCTGCGTTCGTCGGCGGGGTGACCGACGGGGAATACGGCGTCGCGGCGATGGAATTGCAACGCGAAAGCCTGCACGCGCGCAAGGCGTGGTTTCATTTCGACGATTCGTTCGTGTGCCTCGGCACTTCGATCTCGTGCGACGATGCCGACGCGCCGGTCTTTACTTCCATTAACCAGTGTCTCCTGCGCGGGCCCGTCATCGCCTACGGCAAAGCCGGAGAGACCCACGTGCTCGCGCCGGGAAAACCGTATGACCTCAGCGCCGCGCACCGTCTGGAGCACGACGGGATCGCCTACCATTTTCCCGAGCCGATACCCGTGCGGGCGCGCCTGTCCGCGCAGACCGGCCACCGACCCAGGTCCGGCTCCCGCCCGGCGGAACCTGTCGCCCGCGACGTGTTTTCGCTCTGGATCGACCACGGCGTGCAGCCACGGCACGACGCCTACGCCTACACGGTCCTGCCCGCCGGCGGCCTGGACACGCAGGCTGCCTTCGAGTACGAGGCCGCGCAAATCCGCATCCTCGCTAACGGCCCGACGCTCCAGGCCGTCTGGCATCGGGCGTTGCGGCTGGTCGGGATCGTGTTCTGGGAACCGGGAATCGTCCCGCTGCCGGGCGGCGGGCGCGTCGCGGTCAATCGTCCGTGCGTCGTCCTGTGCCAGGACCGGAGGCCGGAAGGCATGCGGCTGAGCATCGCCAATCCGGCCGGCGACGCCGCGACGATCCACGTCGAATACGCCAACCGTTGCCTGTGCTTTAACCTGCCCGGCGGACCGCAGGGCGGCCAGGGGGTCACGCGGGTGCTCTGATCGTCCATGGCGTGGGCGGAAATGTGAATCATGTATACGCTAGACGTTCGTTCCGAATCCCGTCCGTACCGCGTCCACGTGGGAAGGAACATTCTCGCCCGCACAGGCGCGATCATCCGTGAAGGGACGTTCGCCAGGCCGGGAGCGCGTTGTGCTCTCGTCACCGATCACCACGTCGCTGCGTTGTACGCGGAAAACGTGTCGGCGTCGCTCCGCACCGCCGGATACTTCCCTTCGGTGGTCACCGTGCCGGCCGGCGAGACGTCCAAATCAATGGCGGAGGTGGCGCGCGTCGCCGACGCCATGGTGGATGCGCGGTTGGATCGTCTGAGCTTCATCGTGGCACGTGGCGGCGGGGTCGTCGGGGACCTGGTGGGATTTGTGGCGTCCATTTATTATCGCGGGATTCCGTTCGTACAGGTCCCGACGACGGTGATCTCGCAGGTGGACAGCGCCATCGGCGGGAAAACCGGCGTGAACACCCCGGCGGGCAAGAACCTCCTTGGCACCTTTTACCCGCCGGCCGCCGTCATCGCCGACGTGGACACCCTCGACACCTTGCCGGCGCGCGAGTTCAACGAGGGTTTTGCCGAGGTCATCAAACACGCCGTCATCCGCGACCGTGGGCTTTTCGACGATCTTTTTCAATTCGAGCGCCAGGGAGCGTGCGATGCGATGCCCGGCATCATCCGGCGCAACCTCGAAATCAAGGCTGAGGTCGTGGCTGCGGACGAGTTCGAGCGTACCGGCCTGCGGGCGCTGTTGAATTTTGGCCACACGGTGGGCCATGCCGTCGAACAGGCGGCGGGCTACGGCAGGTTCTTGCACGGCGAGGCGATAGCGATAGGCATGGTGGCGGCGGGGCGTTTATCGATGGAGTTGGCGGGTTTCCCGGCGAAGGAGTTTTGTCGTCTCGTGGAGTTGATGCGGCATTTTTCGCTGCCCACCGGCATGCCGCGAGAAACTGCGGTCGAGCCGATCATGGCGAGTCTCGCGCGCGACAAAAAATTCGAGGCGGCTGCCGTACGCTTCGTCCTGACTTCCCGGATCGGCGAGGCCCGGCTGTCCGAACCCGGAGAGGTCACTACGGCAATGATCCGCCTCGCGATCGAGCGTCTGACGAGAAGTCCTGATTCGTCGAGCGGTTCTGCTTGAGGTGCCAGGGCGAGACCACTAGAAACTTGCCCCGTGACGTACACCGAGGCCTGCATCACGATCAATATGATCCCGCGCATGGGGCCTGTACGGTTGCGTCGGCTGCTGGACGTGTTCGGAGAGCCGCAGGCGATCCTCTGCGCGCCGGCGGAGCGCCTCGCCTCCGTGGAGGGAATCGGTCCCGAAATCGCACGTGGCATCGCCGGTTGGCAAAACACCGTGGACCTCCCGGCGGAACTCGCCCGGATCAGGGACGCCGGCGTCAGCGTGCTGACGGCTCAATCCGAACTTTACCCGCCCCCGCTGCGAACGATCTACGATCCGCCTATTGTCCTCTACGTCTGGGGCGCGTTGACGGCGCGTGACGCGCAGGGCGTCGGCGTGGTCGGCTCGCGGCGCACGACGTTCTACGGCACCGAAACCGCCAAAAAACTTTCCTACCAGCTCGCCGCCGCCGGTCTGACGGTCTACAGCGGCCTTGCGCGCGGCATCGACACTGCCGCCCACGAGGGCGCGCTGGCGGCGAAAGGCCGCACGGTCGCGATCCTCGGCTGTGGCCTGAGTCAGATTTACCCTCCGGAAAATTACGGTCTCGCCGAACGCATCGCCGCCGGGTCGGGAGCGGTGATCTCGGAATTCTCAATGGCTGTGAACCCCGATAAACAGACGTTCCCGATGCGCAACCGCATCATCAGCGGTTGCAGCCTCGGCCTGCTCGTCGTCGAGGCCAGCCTCAAGAGCGGTGCGCTCATCAGCGCAGGTCATGCACTCGAACAGGGCCGCCCCGTTTTCGCCGTGCCGGGGCAGATCGACAAGCCAAGCTCGCAAGGCACGAACCAACTCATCCAGCAGGGCGCGAAGCTGGTCATGGATTCGAGCGATGTCCTGGAGGAACTGGACGCGCTGCCCGACCTGTTCGCCCCCGCCCACGCCGCGCCGGTCGCGGACGGCGAATCCTCCGAAATACCGTCCTCACCCGCCCCGCCGCCAACCCCGGCCACGCCCGCCGCGCTC
>CALMVM010000081.1:0-2613 GCA_937873255.1 uncultured Verrucomicrobiota bacterium
GCTCATGCCAGGGGCGAACGATCTCGGGGCGCACGGGCGCGCGGGGAAATGCTAACGGCTCTTGTTGAGGATTTCGCGGATCTGATCGACGGTCAGGTTCTTTTGCTGGCGAAGTTCGTCGATGGTGTCTTGACGCTTACCCGGTACGAGAAACGGTTTTTGCGCGTTCACAAACTGGCGGTTGCTTGCCGTTTTATTGGCGGCACGGTCCTCGCGCACATCGACCGAGCGCGTGGCAAACATCCGGTCGCCCCCCGGTACCACCTGCCGGTCCACGGCGGTCGCCGGTTTGACGGCGAAATCCCCGGTCGTGAAACTGCCCCGGCCGTCGTTGAACGTCTTTGCGTGGAACGCGCCGTCTCCGGCTTTCATGTTCGCCGAGCGCGCGCCGAATCCGAAGGGATGGACGGCCGCCTGCCGGTCGCGGTTCGACGCCTTCGTGTCGAAGGTCCGCTCGAATCCGTCGAAGTGCAGGTCCATGTTGGGGTGCATGATCCGGTCCAACAGCTTGCGTTCCTGCTCCTGCGCGCCGGCCGTGCAGACCGCCACGCACAGACATGCCACCGCGGTCGCCAATAAAACAAGGCGACGCACGAAAGCAACGGGAACGCGGAGCGACATCGGCCGGCAGGTTGTCAGATGTGGGCCAGGGATGTCAACTACCGAGCAGGTCGGCGACGAGCGCCTTTTCTTCCTTGAGTTCGGCGTTGGAGGCATCGATCCGCGCACGGCTGAACGCATTGACCGGCAAACCGGGGACGATCCCCCAGGATTTGCCGTCTTCCGTGCGGATCGGGAACGAGGTGATCAGTCCCGCCTCCACATCGTATTGCCCGCCCGGTGAGCACACCGCCACGCTGTTCCAATCCCCCGCCGGCGTCGGGAACACGAGCGAATGGACGGTGTCCACGACGGCGTTGGCCGCCGATGCCGCCGAAGACAGCCCGCGCGCCTTGATGATTGCGGTCCCCCGCTGCTGCACGGTCGAGATGAACGGCCCTTCGAGCCAGGCGTGGTCCGTGATGACCTCCGTCGCGGACTTGCCGCCGATCTTCGCGTTATAGAAATCTGGATACTGCGTGGACGAGTGGTTGCCCCAGATGGCCAGGTTGCTGACCTCGGCGACCGGCACGCCGGCCCTTTGCGCGAGTTGCGCCTTGGCGCGATTTTCGTCGAGGCGGGTCATGGCGAACCACCGTTCCGAAGGCACGTCCTTCGCGTTGTTCATGGCGATGAGGCAGTTCGTGTTGCACGGGTTGCCAACGACGAGCACGCGCACGTCAGGCGCGGCGTTCCGGGCGATGGCCTGGCCCTGGCCGGTGAAAATCTTGCCGTTGATGCCGAGGAGGTCCTTGCGCTCCATCTTGTCCTTGCGCGGCACGCTGCCGACCAGCAGCGCCCAGTTGACCCCACGAAAACCCTCGTCGAGGTCGGCGGTGGGGATCACGCCTTGCAACAACGGGAACGCGCAGTCCTCCAACTCCATCTTCACGCCTTCGAGCGCGGGCAGGGCCGGCGCGATTTCGATGAGGTGGAGCACCACCGGCTGATCGGGTCCAAACATCGCCCCGGAGGCGATGCGGAAGAGGAGCGAATATCCGATCTGGCCGGCGGCGCCGGTGACGGCAATGTGAAGAGGGGTTTTCATGGCAGGAGGCCACGGTATGCGAAATCGTCGTGCCGTCCAAAAAATTCCTGCCTCTGCCCGGCGTCCCGCGCGATCAGCCGGCGGACGGAGCAGACGGGCGAAACCCCTTCACTGCACGGGCGAACGCGCGCAACGCGGACGGCGTGCCGACATCCTCCGCGTAGCGAAGCACGACGTAAAGGTCGGTGACCCGTCGGATTTCTCCCGCCTGCGCGGGCAGCGCCGCGCCCGCGCGGCGCGCGTAGTCGAGCGGTCCCTCGTTTTCTAGCCGGACGACTCCGGCCGCACGGGCCAGGCGGCGGCAGAACCGCCCGTAGATTTCGCGCGCCGGGTCGTGCGGCGCGGATTGCCCACGCGCCAAAAAACGCATCCCGACCATCGCAATCACCAGCACCGTGAACACGCTCCCGAGCGTCAGCATCGTACCGCCCAACAGGTCGAGATCGGCGAGGTTGAACCGCTGGAGGACGTTGAGCTGCTGCTCCGTATCGAAGCCGAGCACTGCCTGATTCCACTGCTGGTCGAGGCTATCCCACGCGAGGAGAGCATTGTGGCCGAGCCAGCGTAGGGCGTTCGGAGCGTTCAGTTGCCGCAAGCGGTCCAAGCGCGAAACGCCCGCGAGCCCGTTGTCGCCGGAGAGCGCGGCGAATCCCTGCGCCCCATAGCTGACCCGGTCCGGGGCGATCACCGCCGTCGGGTCTTCGCGCTGCCAGCCTTTGCCCTCGATCCAGACCTCCACCCAGGCGTGCGCGTCGGACTGGCGGATCGTGTAGTATTTGCCCCAATCGTTGAACTCGCCCCCCTGGTAGCCGACCACGATGCGCGAGGGTACGCCGGCCGCGCGCATCAGCGAGGTAAACGCCGCCGCATAGTGTTCGCAAAACCCCTTCTTTGCGTGGAAAAGGAAATAGTCGAGCGTGTTCTCGGTCGGCAGCGCGCCGGGGGTCAGAGAATACGTGAATCCC
>CALMVM010000081.1:2697-3368 GCA_937873255.1 uncultured Verrucomicrobiota bacterium
GTCCTCGTCGGTCGCGCCGGGGCGGCGAAAGGTGTGCGCGAGGGCGAGGGATTGTTCGCCCATGCCGACGGGAATCCTCGTGTAGAAACGCCGGCGTTCCGGCGTGAATCGCACGGTCGGGTCGGCGGCGAGGTCGGAGACGACGTTGTAGATGGTTTTGGAGTAAACCGGCGATTGGCTGCGCGCGACGTTGGTCGAATAAAGCTGCGCGCGGAAATTCGACCCCGTGGTGAGATCGACCGGGCGGTCGAGCGCAAAGAGCCAGCGTTCGCCGTGCGGCATGATCGTGATCCGCTGTTCGACGCGGTTCGCCGCCGTGCCGGGCAACACCTGTTTCGTCGGCAGCGGGAGCGATTCCGTCGCCCGCCAGGACATCGCCGAATCGCTGTTCTCCAACACCAGGGCGCGCCAATAGAGTTGGTTTTGCGTCAGGGTCCCCCCGCCGCCGATCTGGGCGCGGAACGCGATCTCGTCGGACTGCACCAGCGAGCCGAACGTGCCCGGTTGGAGATGGTCGCTCATGCCGGTCAGCCCCGTGTTCGGGTTGCTCAGGCGCATCAGGAACGTCGCCTGCACGCGCGGGAGGATGATGAACATCAGCACGACGAGCGGCAGCGTCTGCAAGATCATCGTCAAGGCCAGCCGCGCCGACGGCCAGCCGGAGCGTCCCT
>CALMVM010000082.1 GCA_937873255.1 uncultured Verrucomicrobiota bacterium
GACCTGGACGGCGACGGCCATTGGTGGGTTCCCTCGGGCCGGATCTTCCTGTCGCCCGACGGCGGCGATGACGCCGCACTGGAACTGGCCTACGCACGAGGGCACTTCTTTCTGCCGCGCCGCTATCGTGACCCGTTTCACACCGGGGCGGCGGGCACGGAGAGCGTCGTCACTTTCGACCGTCACGATCTGCTGATGGTCGAGACGCGAGACGCGCTCGGCAACCGCGTCACCGTCGGCGAGCGCCTGCCCGACGGCAGCCCGGACCCCGCGCGGCCGGGCAACGATTATCGCCTGCTCCGACCCTGGCTGGTCATGGACCCCAACCGCAACCGCTCGGCCGTGGCGTTCGACGCGCTGGGCATGGTGACGGGCACGGCGGCCATGGGCAAACCGGAGGAAACCCTGGGCGATTCGCTGGCCGGTTTTGAAGCCGACCCGAGCGAGGCCGCCATCCTCGGTCAGTTGGCTGACCCGCTCGCCAATCCGCTCGCCGTCCCGGGCACCGCCGGCACCCGGCTGCTGTACGATCTGTTCGCCTTCCAGCGCAGCAAGGACGGACCCGACCCGCAGCCGGCGGTCGTCTGCGCGTGGGCGCGCGAGACGCATGCGAGCGACCTTGCGCCGGGACAGTCCACCCGCGTCCGTTGCAGTTTTTCCTATTCCGACGGCTTCGGGCGCGAGATCCAGCGAAAAAACCAGGCGGAGCCGGGGCCGACGCCCCCGCGCGACGCCGGCGGGAGAATCGTCCTCGGCGACGACGGCCAACCCGTCATGGTTGCGGCCAACGTCACCCCCCGCTGGGTAGGGAGCGGCTGGACGGTGTTCAACAACAAGAGCAGGCCCGTGCGGCAATACGAGCCTTTCTTCAGCGACACGCACCGCTTCGAGTTCGACGTGCGCGTCGGCGTCAGCCCGGTGGTTTTCTACGACCCCGTCGGGCGGGTAGTCGCCACCCTCCGCCCCGACCATGCGTGGAACAAGACCGTGTTCGGTCCGTGGCGTCAGGAAACCTGGGATGCCAACGACACCGCGCTCATCGCCGATCCCAAAATGGACGTAGACGTGGGAGGTTATTTCAGCCGACTGCCGGACGCGGATTATCTGCCCACCTGGCACGCCCGGCGGGAGGGCGGCCTGCTCGGCGACCTGGAGCAAAGCGCCGCGCGCCAGACGGCCGTGCACGCCGCGACGCCGGAAGTCGTCCACGCCGACTCGCTGGGGCGGCCTTTCCTTGCCATCGCCCACAACCGGGCCGAATACGGCGGCGCGCTGCCGGACGATCCGCCCGTGCCGGAGTTCCTGCCGACGCGGACGGTTTTCGACATCGAGGGCCGCCAGCGCGAGGTGCGGGATGCGAGCGGTCGCGTCGTGATGCGCTACGACCACGACCTGCTGGGCAACCGCATCCGCTCGGCCAGCATGGAAGCGGGGGAGCGTTGGGCGCTCGGCGACGTTGCCGGCCATCCACTCCTGGCGTTCGACAGCCGGGGCTACCGGGTCCGCTCGGCGTACGACCCGCTGCGCCGGCCGGTCGAATCCTTCGTGCGCGAGGGCGGCGGACCGGAACGGACGGCGGGACGCGTTGTCTACGGCGAAAGCCAGCCCGACCCGGAAACCGGCAACCGGCGCGGGAGGAAGGTGCGGCTCTGCGACGGGGCCGGCGTCGTCGTTTCCGATGCGTACGATTTCAAGGGGAACCCGCTGAGCAGCCAGCGCCGGTTCGCGGTGGAATACAAGGCGGCGCTGGACTGGTCGGCCGAGGTGCCCCTGGAGGCGCGGACCTTTGCCAGCAGCACCCGATACGATGCGCTCAACCGACCGACGGAACTGACCGCGCCCGACGCCAGCGCCATTTACCCCACCTACAACGAGGCCTGCTTGCCGGAAAAAGTCGAGGCTCGTCTGCGTGGCGGACCCACGACCACGACGTTCGTTTCCAATATCGACTACGACGCGAAGGGCCGGCGCACGCTCATCGCCTACGGCAACGGCGTCACAACGATCTATGAGCACGATCCCCTGACGAACCGTCTGCGACGTTTCCAGACGCTGCGCGGGTCGGAGGCATTGCAAGACCTGCGATACGTCTACGATCCGGTGGGTAACATCACCAGCCTCCGGGACGACGCCCAGCAGACCGTTTATTTCCGCAACCGCCGCGTCGAACCGAGCGCCGACTACCGCTACGACGCCCTCTACCGGCTGATCGAGGCCACGGGCCGCGAACACCTCGGCCAGACCGGCGGCGTCGCCAACGCTCCCACCCCGCCGGACGCCTTCGATCCCTTCCGCACGGGGCTCGACCAGCCCGGCGACGGCGACGCGATGGGCGCTTATCTGGAACGTTATTTCCACGACGCCGTGGGCAACCTCCGGTCGGTCCGGCATCGCGGCAGTGACCCGTCCCACGGCTGGACGCGCGACTACGCATACCGCGAGCCGAGTCTGCTCGACCCGACCCAAACGAGCAACCGCCTGAGCGGCACGACCGTTGGGACGCAGGATGGCCAACCCATCGTCGAGTCCTACCGCTTCGACGCCCACGGCAACATGACCGCGATGCCGCACCTGCCGCTGATGCGCTGGAACGACCACGACGAACTCCAGGCCACCTCGACGCAAAGCGTCAACAGCGGCGGCACGCCGGAAATCACATACTACGTGTACGACGACGCCGGCCAGCGGGTGCGCAAGGTGACCGAACGCCAGGCCATGGCGGGCGTGTTGCCCAAGCGCAGCGCGGAACGTGTTTACCTGGGCGGATTCGAGGTCTACCGCAAGTATGAGGGCGACGGCGAAACGGTGACGCTGGAGCGGGAGACGCTGCACATCGTGGACGGCCGGCGTCGCATCGCGCTGGTGGAAACCCTGGCTGGGAGCGGCGGCGGAGCGATGCCCCTCGTGCGCTACCAGTTCGCCAACCATCTGGGTTCGTGTTCGCTGGAATTGGACGACGCGGGCGCGATCATCTCCTACGAGGAGTATTATCCCTTTGGCGGCACGTCCTACCAAGCGGGGCGCAGCCGGGCGGAGGTGGGGCGGAAGCGTTACCGCTTCACGGGCAAGGAGAGGGACGAGGAGACGGGCTTTACCTATCACGGCGCGCGGTATTACGCGCCCTGGCTGGGCCAGTGGACGGCGGCGGATCCGAGCGGGATCGGCGACGACCTGAGCCCGTACAAGTATTGCGCGAACAACCCCGTTGTGTTCCACGATCCCGACGGGGCGGAGACGATCCCGGGAGAAGCCACGGGGCACGAAAGCCCGGCGGAAATCAAGCAACGTGCCAAGGACGCGGGATACGGCTACAGGAGGGCGCCGGTCTGGTCGGAGGAAAACGGGATGTGGGACTTCGGCGTGGACAATCTGTACAAGCTGACCAGCCGTTTCGACCCGGACACGCCCGGGATCATCCCGGCGGGGCCCTACTCGACGGACCCGCACGCCGCGGACGACTACGATCCGCTCGCGCCGAAGCATTCTCCGAAAGGAAAGAAGGGCGGCACCGGAGG
>CALMVM010000083.1 GCA_937873255.1 uncultured Verrucomicrobiota bacterium
CTGCTGATCTACCGTCGCGCGTTGCGGCTGCCCGCCGACGATCCGGCGGGGGCGCTGGCACAGATTTTCAATCACTGGAACTGGCGCGGCCAGTGGCGGAACGGCATCTACGCGTTCCATCATTATCATTCCACGAGTCACGAGGTGCTCGGCGTGTACGCCGGCCAAGCGACGGTTCGTCTGGGCGGGGACGGCGACGCCGGATTGACGACGACCGTGCAAGCGGGCGACGTGGTCGTGCTGCCCGCCGGCACGGGGCATTGCAACCTCGGGTCGAGCGCGGATTTCGGCGTCGTGGGCGCGTACCCCGGCGGGTGCAAATGGGACCTTTTGCGCGGGCACCCCGGCGAGCGTCCGCAGGCGGACGTGAACATCGCACGCGTCCCCACACCCGCCAACGATCCCGTGTTCGGGCCGCAGGGTCCGCTACGGATGTTCTGGAGCGAGTGAATGGCTCGCGCAGCGAGGCGATCACGCCGCCGTCTCGCAGTAAGCGGCCTGCGAACGAGGCTCTGGAACAGTCTCGCCGGCACTTCGCAATCCTTCGACGTGAAACTCCACGGCCGCTCCCATTTCGCGCTGGACCTCCTCGCGTGTCCGCCCGGTTGCGATACATCCTGGCAAATCAGGCGAGTAAGCCGAAAAGCCCGTTGCGGTGTCTTCGATCACAATCAAATAACGGTTCATCGTAATTGGGCTTGGCTTGAAAATACTATTTTGCGTGCCGGGCGCAAGACCATCGCCCGGTTTGCCAGCGACCGTCACCAATCCGCGTTTTGTCGGATGTTTGTATTGATGGTGGCTACCGAGTGCCCGGGCCAGAAACCAGCCGTCCGCCTCAATGCGTTTGACGATCTCGCGGACTTTCATGCGTCGCAATCAATTGCTTCATCATCCGATCCGTCCGCCGTACTTCGTGCTGCCGGCGGCTTCGTCGGACGGTTTGCCGCCGCGCAGGTGCCCGTAGCGCGTGATCCACTCGTCGGAGATTCGCACGGGTTTGCCCGCCGGCATCTGCACGAGCGCGAGCATCTGGCGGCAATGCACCAGCACCGTCCGGTCGTCTCCCTTGCGCCGGATCGTGAACCCGCACCAGAACCGGATGCGTTCCAATCGCTCCAGCCAGCCTTCGATCACAAGCGTGTCGCCCAACACCGCCGGCCGTTTGTAGTCGATCTCCGTGCGGACCACGACCGGGTATTGCTGGCTGCGCGCCATCTCCGGCAGACTCATGCCGAGCGCGCCCGCCAGGAGCGTACGCGCCGTTTCGATGAAGCGTAGGTAAGCGATGTTGTGGACGACGGCGGCGGCGTCCGTGTCGAAGAACATCACCTGCACCTCCGTGGTGATGCGCGGTTCGGCGGGCAGGGAATCCGGCGGCGTTCCGGCGGCGGGTGGCGGCGTCATGCCGCGCAACCTATCAGGACCGCGACGCGCCGAAAAGGTCGAGTTGCAACAGGTCGCTGCGCCGACGGACCACGCGCGGCGGCGTTTCCTCTCCCACGCGGCCGGCGTTTTCGGGCTCCGGCACAGGTGCGGGTTCGACGGGGCGTTCCTCGACGACGTAACGCGCGCTGGATTCGTTCTGCGACGCGACGATGATCTCCAGTTCCGCCGCCCCCTCGCCTCCCTGCGTGCGGACGGTCTCGATGGCGAGTTCGGGCCGGTTGCAATCGCGGCTCAGATGCCCAAGCACGGCGCGCCGGAGTTTGGCTCCCCCGGCAAGAAGTTGCGCGACGACCGCCGCCGCCGCCTCGTTGGACAGATGTCCATGCCGGCTCGTGATCCGCTGTTTGACCGACCACGGCCGCTTCGTGTCGGCGTTGAGCAACGCGGTGTCGTGGTTGGTCTCGATGAGCAGCGTGGTCGCGTGGCGGACCCGTTCGTGGACGAGTTTGGTGGCGAAGCCGAGGTCGGTCAGGTATCCCAACGCCGCGCGGCCGTGGTGGAACATGTAACCGACTGGCTCGACCGCGTCGTGCGGCACGGCGAAGGTCTGCACCGCCACGTCCTTGATCTCGAAATCCGTGCCCGTCGTGAACACGCGCCAATGCAGATGTTTCTTGAGGCATTCGCTGTCCCGGCGCAGGATTTCCGCCGTCAGCGCGTTGCAATAAATCGGCACGTCCCGGAACCGCCGGCAGAGCACGTCGAGCGCGCGCGAATGGTCGCCGTGTTCATGGGTGAGCAGCACGCCGTCGAGCTGTTCGGGGGCAACGCCGAGTGCGGCGAGGCGTTCGTTAGTCTGCCTGGCGCTCAGGCCGGCGTCCACGAGAATGCGGCAGTGGTCGGTCGTGACCAGGGCGCAATTACCCGCGCTGCCGCTGCCCAGGACGGTGAGGGTGAACACGCCGCCAATAAACCGGAAATCGGGGCGGGGTGCAAACAGCAACTCGCCGCCGACACATCTTTCGCATGTCGCTAATGGCAGAGTATCGCCGGGACACCAGCCTGCCGGGCTCGGCAGGTGCCACATTATGAATTACTCTCTGCGGTAAACCGCCCTCCCCTTTGGTGGAAGGCGAGCTTTGCCGTCCATATACACGGCCACAAAATAATATCCTTTCGCCGGGCTCGCCCAAGAAATGATCCAGCACGGTTTACCCTCGCCAGGAATCTCTCCGTACCAAACGCGGTCGATGTAAAATTGCTCAATGTCCCTGCGACGCTTGGCGGCAAAATCAGAAGCGAGGCGAACAGCGTCTGCAAACGGCACCCTGGGCCGCTCCAGCGGAGCGTAGGAATTCGCCCTGACACCGTTGGCCGCAAGCGTAAAGCAGATGACGAAGGCGATCCGGACAATCCGTTTCAACAAATGCATTTCGCGGCGTGTTGCGCAGTTCCCGCATCGACTCATCAAGTCGTCGCGCCATCCTCGTCTGATTTGGCGATGCGCGGCGCGGGCGCGGGCAGGGCGAGGATGCGTTGTTTCTTCGCGGGGTAATCGAGCGCGTGGAAGGCGCGGATTTCCTCCAGTCGACGCAGGCCGTTGATCGTGTCGAGATAGCGCGTGTACCGCCGTGCCAGCTTCGTCGTTTCGAGATAACGTCCGCGCAGGTTCGGGTCCCGGTACGCGCGCGGGTCGTGGCGCGAGAACAGGTGAAAACGCAGCCAGCGCCGGTCGGTGCGCGAAATCCTTTGCGCCTTGCGAAAGAACGCCACGAACAACAACAGCACGAGGTACGTGTCCACCTGCGCCTGGAGTTCGAGGTTGCGCGCGTAGTCCTCGCCGCCGATGGCGCGCACCCCGCGCTGGAAGCACAACGCCGCGTGCAGCGCGTGGTTGATCTCCTCCACGAACGCCACCAGCGAACGGATGTTCGCGTCGTTGAGACCCGAGCGCGGGTCATGGTGTTCGAGTTGTTCGATCAGCCAGCGCGAATAATAGATGCCGACATGGAGTTGCCCGTCCGCCGTGCGCAGGAAGGTACGCGCCAGTTCGCTCAACTCCCGCGCCGATGCCCCCGCCAGCCGCGAGAGCTGGCCGCAGCGCCGCCGGTCGATCAGGCAGTCTTCGAGGTTGATGCCCACCGTGGCGTACGTGCGCTCGAACAACCGCTGGATTTCGCTGAAGAGGGTGGCGTTCATCGGGGATGGAGAGATCAACCCAACAACGCCAGCCCTGCGCTCGTGGATGACAGACCGTCGTCGCCCAAGTTGAACAGCCGGTCGGCGAGTTGGTTCAGCGCGAGACGCACCTCGTGGAACTGCTCGGCCAAACCGTTGAAAATATTCGTCAGCCCGCGATGCCGCGCGACCTCGTGTTGCGCGACGGCGCGGTAGCTCTCGCGTCCCATCGCCTCGTAGTACGAACACCCCGGCGCGCCCCGGCGCGCGCGGCGGCGTTCGATGTTCTCATGGAAGATGCCGGTCAAAAACAACGTATAATCCCCCATCCGCGCTTGCAGGAAAAACGCCTGCGACGGGCTCGCCTCGCGCAACGCCAGCATCAGGTCGGACAGGTATACCAACCCCCGCGTCGCCGGCCCCGCGCCCGGCGGCGGGCGCAACGCGGCGGTGCGGCTGAATTCGTCGAGCAGCGACGCCAGGTAATCGCACAGCGCCCGGTCGGCGAGACCGGCCCGGCGCAGCACACGCCTGGTCAAAACGTAAAAGTACAACTGCGGCGAAATAGCCAGGTGGCTATTTTGCGACAGGATGGCATCGGCGAGCGCGTCGTGATCGAGGAGAGCGTCGAGCGCGTCGGCGTCGGTGAGCAGCTTGACGAGAGAGACGGCGTCCCTCTCGGAGCGTGAGAGCGTGCGGACGATAAAATCGAAATCCGCCGCCGTGAACCGTGTTCGGCAATTGGCTTGAACCACGGAACTAACCAGATAGCAGCGCGCGTGCCCAAGAGGCAAGAGAAACGTTGTGAGTTGTGGATTGTGGGTGACCCGATAAAGAACACGGCCCACCGAATGTCTGTCATCCTGAGGGGAGTGCAACGAACCGAAGGACCTCGCCCAGGATGCATGCGTGCCGACTACCTTTGGCCAGAGGGAGGGCGACCCGGTAAGTCACGCTGGAAATGAAAGGCACGCGTGTACCTTGCGGCGAGGTCCTTCGGCTCGTTGCACTCCCCTCAGGATGACAGACGAAAAGAGGGACGGACCGTGTTTTGATCTTCCAACACGCCACCCGCCTCCGTCGCGCGCAACTCCCCGCTCGCAACGCCCCTCGCGCGTGCTACGCTGCCGTCGATGGACGAACCGCCGCCGCCCAAAAAACGCCGCTGGCGCCGCCGGCTGATCGCGCTGGGCGTCGTGCTGCTCCTGCTCGGCGGGTTGCTCTGGTGCGGCTGGTACGTGTACAATCGTGGGTTCACCCGCAAATGGCGCGAGCAACTCGCCGCCGAACTGCGCCGCCGGGGCTTCGATTTCTCCGCACGCCGGCTGACGCTCAACCCCTTCGAGGGTCTCATCGCCGAGAACGTCCGCATCTACCTTCTCGACGAACAACACACCCAACTCATTTACGTGGACCGCGTGGCGGTGGACATCGACCTCATTGCGTTCATCCGACACAAGCCCTTCCTCAATTCGCTCGACTTGCGCGGCGCGCGGCTGACGTTGCCCATCGACATGGCCGCCGGCCCGCAATCCGCGCGCAAGCTCAAGCTGCGGCGGCTCTCGGCCAAGATCGCGTTCCTGCCCGACGAGGTGCGGCTGACCCAAGCCGAGGGCGAATTCTACGGCTTGCAGTTGTCGGCGTCCGGCTCGCTGCTGCACGTGGACAGTTTCAACCCGGCCGCCGGGACCGCGAACGAGGCGGAAGCCGCCCGCCGACGCGAATGGGTGCGCACTTTCATCGACCAACTCGAAAAAATCGAACCCGAACACGCCCCGCCCCGGCTCGAAATCCGGTTCCAGGGCGATCTCGCGCAACCGGGCAGCCTGCGCGCGTCGGCGCTGTTGGAAGGCGAGGCGTTGCGGCGCGGTTCCTGCCGGGTCGAACGCTTGCTGGCGCGGATGGATTACACGGCGGGGGCGTTCCATCTCCAACAAGGGGAATTATCCGCCGGCCACGGCACGCTCGCGGTCCAGGGCGACTTCAATCCCGACACGGCGGAGGCGCATTTCCAGGTCCAGAGCGGGGTCGATCTGCTGGCGTTCGCGCGCGAGTTCTACGACCCGCGCCTGTTCGCCGATCTCAAGCTGCACGACTTCCCCAAGCTCCAGCTCGACGGACGCGCCTTGCTCGGACCCGGGGCATCCTCCGCGCGCCGGGGCAGCCGTGGCGGCAGCAGCGTGAACAACTCCGCCGCGCCGCCGTTGTCCGTCCGTCCGGCGTCCAACGACCCCGCGCCCGCCGTGCCTCCCCCTGCCCCGCTGCAACTGACCGGCCGGCTCTCGGTCGGGCGTTTCGCGTATCACGATTTCGAGTTCGAGAGCGCGGAGACCGAGTTTTCCTGGGACCGCAATCGCTGGTACTTGCGCGGGTTGCGGGTCGCGCGGCCCGGTCGCGGCCACGAAGCCCAAGCCGTCACCGCTGACGTTCTCGCGGAACCCGGCGCATGCCGGGTGCGGCTGGCGAGCACGCTCGACCCGGTGCCGTTTTTCACTCTGTTACCCGCCAAAGGGCAAGCCATCCTTTCCCGGATGGAATTCAACGAAGCGCCGCGCGTGGATTTGACCGCCGCCGGCCCGTCGCTCGACGACCTCGCCGGGCTGCGCGTCGAGGGCAAGGTCGCGTTCGGACACACTCATTATCGCGGCGTCGGCCTCAACAGCTTGAAGATGGACGTGGCTTACGCCGGAGGCGTGTTGACCGCGCGCCACGTCAACCTGGAGCGCGACGAGGGAACGGCCACCGGCGACGTGGTCACGTACAATCTCGCTAGGCACGAGATGCGGCTGGACAACCTGCGCAGCACGCTCGACACCGCGCAAGCCGGCGTGTGGCTCGACCCGGATGTGTATCACACGATCCAGCCGTTCCGTTTTCGCCGCCCGCCGACACTTGTGATGAACGGTAATTTGCAATTCGAGGGCGGGCGCAATTCGCACCTCGTCACCAGCGTCAACGCGCCGGGCGGGATGGATTACGTGTTCGTGAAGAAGACGCTGCCGTTCCAGGA
>CALMVM010000084.1 GCA_937873255.1 uncultured Verrucomicrobiota bacterium
GGGCAGGTAGTGAAACGGGGCGTCGGCGTGCGTGCCGTTGTGCGTGCCCATGCTCAGCGCGCCGACGTTGACCACCCCACCCTCGGCGATGGTCCAGGTGAGCCGGTGCTCGAACGGCGTATCACCCGGCCACGGGGCAGTCGTCTTGTGCAGTGGTCGGGTGATGTCGTAGAGTTTCATGAGTCGTTCGCCGACATCGCACTACGGCGAAACACTCTGATTGATTTTCTGTACGAGTTGCCTCGCTTCCGCCTCGGTAAAATTTCCGATGATCTGAAGCGAGCCACCGAACATCGGCTCTCTGATGACTGGCGCGCATTGCAGTTGTCCGACCAAAACGATGCCAATGCGTTTGTCGACGTATTTGGTCGAGACATCGCCCCAAATCACACGACCCTTCTCAGTGAGTTCGATATTGATACGCGGGCTACCGTCCGCCCCACGCGGCGCCACGGAGGCGGCTTTGACAGAAGTTTGATCGAGCAGAACGGAGTCATCGAGCATAACTTTCTCCGGAACATGGTCACCGGTGGTTTTGGTGTATTCTCTGGTGTGGTCGTTGGCGACAGCGACCACGGCATGCACCTCAAGAAGTTTGGGCTCAGCCGCCGATGCAATGGTGGCCACGCAGAGAAAAACGCCAGCGAAGGATCGCATTTTCATAGGTTGAATTTGGATGGCGGACAATCTGTGCCACCTAATCCGGGTTATTTCGAACTATTCAGGCAAGCCAAAATGGCCTTTTCACACCGCTTTACTCTATCCCTCAGACGGATTTTCCTCACTATCTCGCATCTCCTCCGCCTGCAACATCCGCGCGGCCCCCTCAACCTGACCCACGATTGGCACCTCCGCCTCGCCCGACATCGCGCCCAACTCCCGGAACTTACGCGCCGTCACCAGTACGCGTCCTTCCAGGCTGCCCACCGCTTGGTTGTACGCCTTGGTCGCGCCGTCAAGGCTGCCGCCTAGCTTTGCGAAGTGCTCGCCCAGCGTCGCCA
The DNA here is from genome assembly GCA_937873255.1 of uncultured Verrucomicrobiota bacterium. Classification (GTDB taxonomy): domain Bacteria; phylum Verrucomicrobiota; class Verrucomicrobiia; order Chthoniobacterales; family SZAS-18; genus CAHJWO01. The sequence goes on from CALMVM010000084.1 coordinate 1,002, forward strand.
GCCGCTTGTAAAGATCACGCCCCAACTCGCTGATAATCGTTGCCTCGCGGGTCAGCGCCTCCTGCCGCCAGCCGTAGAACACCGCGCGCAACAATGCGATCAGCGTCGTCGGCGTGGCGATGATGATCTTGCGCTCCACGCCGTATTCGATCAGCGCCGGGTCGTGCTCCAGCGCGGCGGAAAAAAAATTCTCGCCCGGCAGGAACAACACGACAAACTCAGGCGCGGGTTGGAACTGCTCCCAGTACGCTTTGCGGGTCAGCGCCTCGACGTGCGCGCGGATGCTGCCCGCGTGCCGCCGCAGCAATCCGCCGCGCTCCGCGTCGTCCGTGGAACGCGCGGCGGCGAAATACGCGTCGATGGGTGCCTTGGCATCGACCACGACCGTCTTGCCTGCCGGCAGCCGCACCAGCATATCCGGGCGCAGCCGTCCTTCCTCCGTGGCCACGCTCGTCTGCTCGGAGAAATCGCAGTGGTCCAGCATCCCGGCGAGTTCCAACACGCGCCGGAGCTGGATTTCGCCCCACCGCCCGCGCACGTTGGGCCGCCGCAGCGCGTTG
>CALMVM010000085.1 GCA_937873255.1 uncultured Verrucomicrobiota bacterium
TTGGCACCCCAGACTAACTCAGCACCCGGCTCGAAAAAGCGAAGTCACGTCAATAGCACCTACAGCTACGACACTTATGACTTGAATGAACAGAGGTGCTCGGCGTTACGCTTACAAAACACCATCACCCGCACACTCCGACCGGTCCGCGAAAACGCAGCAAGATCACACGATCTCGCGGCAGGACGAGCCGGGGCTGAGCACCTGCGCGGCGAACGCCCAGAAAGTCGTGCGCGTGCTGAAAAGTCGCTGGCGGCTGCCGATGCCTGCTGAACTTGGGGCCAGCGAACACTCGGGCAAAAGGTGGCCGAACAGCTCGTGGAGTTCAGCCAGCGAAGTGACGCGGGCGACCTGCCGCAACGCCGGCTGGGCCGCCGGACCGAAAAACAGCGGGCCAAATCCTTGCAAAAACGGGGTGGCGAAAGTCATGCCCTGCCCTCGCTCACGGATGCTGGCAACCGCAACCTCGCAGCCTCAAAACCGGCCTTATCTTAGCGCCATTCCTGCCTGTCCCCTTTTATCTTTCATGCCTATTCTCTTTCCCCTTCTATACCGTCGTCAATATTTCTCTCCATTATTTCTACACGATCATCTGAAAACCAATCTCTAACATTGCCTGGGGTTAAAGTGCCGCTACGTAGCTTTGGCAAACTATCAAGAGGCACTAGTTGAACGCCAGATATCTCCTCATGCGAAAGCAAGTCGTGCACTCGACCTGTTACAATGATGTTTCTCGGGAGCGGCCAAGTCATAAATACGTCACTCCCATCCCATTCATCAAAATTAAATAGTTTTGCGGCGTTATTATATCCGGTGAAGACACGGCGTTTGCAAAATGGACATTCTTTGAGCAGTCTTACACCGCTTTCCCGCAAGGCCATGCCCCCCCAACCTTCCACGCGCAGCTCGTACAATTCTTGCGCGACTTGAACTCCTGTACTTGTATATGCTTCTATCTCATCAAACGATACTCCTGAAATTTGGCTTGCACGAAATCTCTCTACTATCCGCGTCGAAACAATCGCTTCGCCATACGGTGTCCATTGAAAATCAGTCAGAGAATGCATTTGCACGACGAGCTTTAGAGGTTTGCAACGTTTCTGGATGACAGCGTGATCCGGATTTTGCTCGCAGAGCTTAGTAGTATACGACATTCCTTCAGCATAGATGAGCCAGTCAGAAGATGGAACATTTGGCTTCAACCAAAACAATTTATACATTGTCGTACTTCTTTAGTATCCAGAGCCCCACTCTTGCTGTTGTTGGCGCATGAAATCTAGTGTTTCTGCACGTGAAGCTCCTGGATTTTCACGAATAAAATCCCCCCACCTTGCATTGAGATTGAGACTATTCGGACTGTGCAACCCGATATCTTCTCCAGTGTGCCACTGCATAGGTATATGTTCCCGAAATTCGGGAGCATCAATGTCAAGATTTCTAGGAGCAGCTTCAAACCAATCTCTAAATTCTTGTGGCAGCCAATGATGATTATGAAAATTTTCGCCAGGCCAGGCCATTGCAACGTTATTACAAGGCGGCTTTCTCGGAGGGCCGACAGTTCCCGCAGCCTGTGTATCTGGAGGTAATGGTGCCGGATCAGGAATAAATGAAGCAATACCCTCACCCAGCATATACCCACCTGCAAAACCCAGTACAGCTAGGCTGGCACCTGCAGCTATAGCTATGCCAACGGGAGTTCCAAGCATAAAACCAGTCCCCCCCGCTGCGGCGCCACCTCCTAGTGTTATGACGCCACCCAGCGCAACCCCTTGAACAAGAAGACCGGTCGGATCTGTTATCGAAGCTATCTGATTATTCGCATATTGATATATGTTAATTCCACCCGCTTCCGCGATTGGATCTCTGTTGATCCATCGCCCTAGCTGGGCGCTATATGCACGGTAAGGAGCTAAATGCAGCCCACTGGGCTGGTGGAAGTAGTGTCCGGTGAACCCAAAGTCGGCCTCAATTGTGTTGCCGGTGATCAGATTAACTGAACGCACGCCATAAAGATCGTAGTTATAACGCGCGCAGATTGCTTGCGTGTTACCGTCCACCATTTCCCTGACGGAGCCCAAGTGGTCACGGCTGTAGAAGTAATTGTGTCCGCCGATCTGTTCGCCTTGGCCGCAAAAACGTTTGGTCACGTTGTGCGTCACGTCGCGCTCCTCGACCTGGCTCATTCCCAGCCAAGTAAAATGCTTGTTGCTTGCAACAGAGCTGCCGTTTTTCTCAATGATTTGGCAACGACGACTCATCCCATCATACAGAAACTCACTTCGATTATTCCCCTGATTGATCGCTGTCAACCGGTCCAAGGCATCCCAATCGTAAGTGGATGTCACCCCTGACACGGTCATCGACTGCAAGTTGCCGTTCGCGTCGTAAAGCAGCGTCCGAGAGTCGCCGCTGGCGGCCACCGCAATCTGGTAGCTTTGGCTGGCTGTGTTGTTATTGCGGTCGGTGGCGCTGACGGCCACGTTGTTATTGCCGGGAGCGACGCTGATCATCGTGGCAAAACTGCCGTCAGCCTTGTTGGGCACTTGACTACCATTGACCTTGACCGTGGACGGCTTGTTGACCACACCCCGGAACGGCATGGCCCCCACGCCATTGCCCTGACGGCCGGTGAGTTGGTTGAGGTCGTTGTACGCATCTTGACTCAGGCTCGCGCCGGTCTGCTCGGTGACCCGGTTGCCCGCGTTGTCGTAACCGTAACCGTAGGTCTGCGTCACCGCGTTGGTGACGGTGTCCGTCACCGTGGCTCCCGTGAGTTGGCCCAATGTATCCTGCTGCAACCCGTATGCGAGCTTGTGCCCGCTACCCGCCTGCTGTTTCCACGTGGTGATCTGTCCGGCGGCATCGTATTCGTAGTCGAATTGCGAGAGCAGTCCGCCCGAGGTGCTGTTGGTGATCTGGGAGAGCCGGTTGTCCTTGTCCGCTCCGTAGTAGCTGAGCGTGGTGCTTTGCCCGTTGGGATAACTGACGGAGGCAAGCTGGGGCGATACTGCCGAGCGGTACGTGTAAGTGAAATTTCCGATGGGCGTATTGGAACTCGTGAGCCGCTCCAGGCTGTCGGCGTAGGTGAATGTGCTCTGCTGTCCGTTGACGGTCTGAGTGCCGACGCGTCCCATGGCATCGTAGATCAAGGTGATCGCGTCGTTGTCCAGAGGTCCGGTGATGCTGTTGCGCCGCCCGGCCAGGTCGTAGCCGAAGCCTGTCGTGCCTACGCCGTCGGTCATCTGGTACACCCAGTTGCGCTCATCGTAGGCGTAGGTGATCGGCGTCAGACCCGGAGCCGTGATACCCGTCAGATTGTTATTGAGGTCGTAGGTGTAGTTGACCATGACGTTCTTGGCGTCCGTGCGAGTGGTGAGGTTGCCCACGCCGTCGTACACGAACGAGTACGTGCTGCCGTCGGCGTAGATTTTGTTGGCGACACGGTTGCGGGCATCGTAGACCAACTGGGTAGCGTGGCCGTTGCCATCGACGAGTTCAATCAAGTTGCCGACGGGGTCGTAAACCGTCTGGACGAGGGTGCCATCCGCTTGGCTGGTGACCAGCGGCTTCCCCCGAAAATCTCTGATGAATGAGGTCTTCCGCCCGATCCGGTCGGTCTGACTTTCCAGCCAACAGCAACTGTAGTTATATCGTTCGTCGGTACCGTCTGGATAAATTGTCCTCTTGAGCCGATCGAGGCCGTCGTACTCGTAAATGAGCATCCGACCATCCACGTCGGTATCGGTCTGTACCCTGCCGACCCCATCATAGGAAAGCGAACGCAACGTGACTATGTTCTGGCCCGTGCCTTGAGTAATACTTGTGAGTCGATGCGTCGTATTGTCGTAATTGTACGCGAAGGCATGCTGCGCGGCGTTGGTGACAACGCTGCGTTGCCCGAGTGTGTTGTGGTCGATCTGGGTCTTGTTGCTGGTAGCGTCCGTAATGCTTTTGACATTGCGAGCGCTGTCATAACCCAAGGTTAACTGCGTATGCGTGAGCGGATCGGTGATCGTGGCGAGATCAAAACCGTTGTTTCCAACCGTACCGTTCAGATTGTATTGGTAAGAGGTTGTGTATGTGCGTGCGTCTTGACGTGTGAGCACCTGCCCTTGCGCGTTATACGTCAAGTTAAGCGTTTCATTGACCGCAGTGGCGCCATTTAAAGGTAAAACCACGCTTTGCACAACTTGGCTGGGCAGCAGGTTGGTGGCACTGTTATTGTTGCCGTATGCGTATTGTACGTACTGGCCATCGGCATAGGCAATTTTGGACAGCACGCCTTTGCCGTTAGTGCCCAATTGAGAACAGTAAAAAAGAGTCTTCGGTGCTTGCAGCGCGGGCAGGGGGGATTGAAACTGGTTTTGGTCACGATGCCAACCATGGTGATCGGTACCGTAACCGTACCAATAGTATTCTTCCGCGTAGCCTTGGGGGTCGGTGACCGTCACACGGTAGTTTGCCCACATTGGTGCTCCGTAGGCAGGATAAGCATTCGACCCATTAGACACATTTTGCGTCCCCTGCGTGCCGTCCTGCGCAGGTTCGATGTAGAACTGGGTAGTACCACTTGGCTTAATGAGTGAAGTAATATCTACATTGCTGTCATAAGTGTATCCATATGCTACACTCCCCATATCTGTCTGGCCGGTCAAATTACCACTGGCGTCGTAGCTGAACGTGGCCTGACGACCGAATGGATCGTTGATGTGATCCAAATAGCCTTGAGCATTATAGAAGAATGTCCATTGTTGGTTGAGTGGATCAGCCACTTGATAAATACTGCCATCGGAGTTGTGCGAGATGGTCACGGCGCTGCCATAACGATCTGTGATCGAGACAAGCAACGACGAGTATGAGCCGGTGCCCATCGCGTGTGGCACGCTATAATGGTAGGTTGTACCGTCCGGCAACCCAACATCGAAAGTGTAGGGATCTGCCGATTTACTCAGAGTGTTGAACACGCCGGCAGGAGGAGTGTAGCCACCGCCGGTCTTGGGCTGATAGATATCGCCCCGGCCGTCAGGCATGACAACAAGCACCGTCCCAGGAGAACCACCTGCGCCAGGAGATTCCATGGCGTAGCTGGCATAATTCAGAACCCACTTGTTACCCACAGGCCGCATTTGCACGAGTGAATCTTGACTGTTGTACGTTAGTTTGATCTCCACACGCTGCCCAAATTGGTTGTCGTGCCACATCGGGATGTCTTGTACACAGACGTTTAGATTAACCGGGTTGACACTCCAACCAGGCATCCCGCACCCCCCTGGATTTCCGCCCAAATCTCCCGGGTAGCGGGGAATGCCGCAGCAGCCACCCATTTGCTGGTCCAAATCATTATTGGACGCCAACTCGACGCCTTCAGGCTTCGCTTGGAAAAGGATGGCCAACTCCGACCATTGCGCGCGGAACGACTCCGCGTTGAGTTGCGTTTCGTGTTCGAGCCGAGGATCGTAAACCTGCACATCACCGTTCTCAGCCAGGCTCTTGACCACCACAAAATGCTGATCCCGGTAATGCGCGACAAACGGGACCGGCAATCGCTCAAGATCGTCGTTGCCATCAGCGCGCACCGCTACGGCCGATAAGCCTACCTTGGTAGCAAGGTCGGTCAGTTCGCGCAGGCTGAAACCCTGTTCACTCGGAGCAACCATGCTGGCCACGTTCGCCGCGACATCGTTTTTGCCTTGTGATCTGAGGACATAGGCGATGCTGTTTGAGCCACAGGTGCGTAATGCCACTTGGTTGGACCTGAAGTGACTCAGGTCCAAGAGCCAGCGTTGCTCATAGGTGCGACGCTGCCAGTCGGTTTCACTCTGGATCAATTCGGTAAATGCCTTCGCCGCCAAATCCAACTCACCTTGGTCCATGTGAAGCACGGCCCTGCGCAACTTGACCTTTTGGTACATGTCCGACCCTTTAGGCATTGCGCTTAATACCTGCTCGAAATGAACACGGGCCTCTTCCCAGTTGCCGGTGAACTGTGCCTCACAGCCCAAATGTAGTTCTGCCTCCCCCGCCCACGGACTATCAGCATAGGTCATGCGATGCTTGTTAAAGAGAGCCACGGCACCTTTATAGTCATGCTGATTCCATTTCTGAATGGCCTGACCAAAGAGCATGTTGTCGCCTTCCTGCCGCTTGCGCTTAACAGGATCGGCAATTTTGCTGGGCTCCGCGTCCGCCGTCGGCGTCAACGGGCTGCCCATCTGGCCAGCCAAGCGCAGGTCAGCTTCGCTCGGCACTTTTTTGAGGTCCAACGCACGTAGGCTTACTCCTGACTTGTAGAGACCCTTTTCGTTGGGCTGACGTTTGGCCAACGGATTCCATTTATCTTTCGCAACCGGGCCTCGACGAACAGGCGTTCCAAGCACATGCGGTTTGGGCGCGATGTTTTGGCTGGTGGTGACGAACGCCAGCGGCGTAAGCCCGCCTGCCGTAGCTTCTGCAACTGCTTCGTCCGCTAAGGCTGCGGATAGCAGACGACCAGGCGGAAAAATCAGCGTGATGAAGAGCGTTGCAAGCCCAATGCCTTGCACGAGAGATAACCCCCAACACAAGCTCAGGCGCGGCAGCTGGAACAACAGACGAGTAAGACGGTTCATGACTTTAAGAAGGACAGTTCGGTCCAAAAATCTCCTCGTGTGAACATCACAGAGGAGTGATGCCTACGGTGGGAAAAGTGATGGTGATCTGCGGTGGCGTGTGATCGTTTGGATCGGGTGGCGGCAGCACGGGCGGCGGAGCCAGGGGATCGAGTCCCGCTGCCACTGCCGCGCCATCAAGGATGCCATCTCCGTTGCTGTCCGGATTAAACGGGTTCGTGCCATGCAAATATTCCTGCCAGTCCGACAGACCATCATCATCGGCGTCGGCATCTACGTGAACCAATGTTGGAAAGAGGCGTGTGGTAATTGCCACTTGGCCTGGCCCCGTGGCGGGAGCAGCACCTTCCACTTCGCCGTAGGTGTCATCACCCCAGCCAAAGAAAAGCGGTGCGCCTTGGTAGGGCATGACCGCCACCGAGTGGTTGCCGCCGGCGCTGACCGAGGCGATGCCCGTCAGCGTGCCGCTGCCCGTGGCCGCGCTCACCAAGATCGGAAAGTCGCTGTCGGTGCCGATAGACTGCGTCGCGTTGCCCAGCTGGCCACGGTAGCTGTCTCCCCACGCGCACACCTGCCCGTTGCTCAACACCGCCAGCGAGTGGTTGGTGCCCGCCGCGATGCCCACCACCCCGCTCAGGTAGCCCAGGCTCGCCGTCGTCGGATGCGTATTGGGCGTGCCCAGGCCCACCACCTGCACCGGGTAGCTGGGCGTGGCCTCGCTGTTGTTGCCGATCTGCCCGTCGTAGTTGCTGCCCCACGCAAAGAGCGTGCCGTCTCCCTTGATGGCCAACGTGTGGTTGACGCTCGGCCCCGCCGCAATCGCCACGATATTTGATAGAGAACCTGTACCTCCTACGTCTTTGACTGCAACAGGCAGATTGCTGGGTGAGGTACCTCCATTTGCTAACTGGTGGCTGCCGTTACCGCCCCAGGCGTATACCGTTTTGTCATTCCTGAGGGCCACGCTATGAGATGCTCCCCCGGCTATAGCCACAATACCGCTAAAGGTATTCGTCCCGTCCCCAGCAAGCACGCGCACCGCAACCAATTGGTTCGTGCTGTTCCCATTACCTAACTCACCATCGCTATTGTAGCCCCATGCCCAAACGCTGCCATCGTTGCTGCGCGCAAGTGAATGGGAGTTACCAGCGGCAACCGCAATTATGCCCGTCAGAGGCACAAGGCTGCCACTGTTTAGAGTCAACACAAGCACAGGGACCGAGCTTTGCAACGTTGAGTTGTTACCTAGCTGACCGTAGTTGTTATATCCCTAGGCCCATACGCTGCCGTCATTGCCACGCACGGCCAGTGAGTGGTTCTGACCTGCCGCGATGGCCACCATGCCACTACTGAGTGATGGCACACGATCCGCGAATGAGCGGTCGCCTTGAGTACCATTGCCGAGTTGGCCATAGTTATTATAGCCCCAACTCCAAACTGCCCCGTTTGGATCCAAAGCCAACGTATGATTTAAACCGGCCGCCGTCGCTGTGGGCACGATTACTGCCGCCTCGTTGAAAAGCACGGGGGCAGCGTTGCCTGCGCTCACTTGGATCGTATAAGCAGCGTTGTTGATGGCACCTGCGGGCAATTGGCAGTAAGCGAGAGCATGTCCGTCGGCGTCAGTGCGGACTGTGCGGGTGACTGCCCATATATTTGAGCCGCTGACGGCTAATTTGGCCGCTCCGGACGTGACTTGGAAGGTAACTGGTGCATTGGCCGCTGGCGCGCCGTTGGCCGTCTTTAGCACCAAGGTCGTCAGTGCCTGTGGCAGCACGTCTCCGGGCGCGCCACGTTGGTTGTTGCCGCCGACAATTTGCAAGCTGGGAGCTACCCCGTTATAGTAATCGTTTGGATCCGTGCCTTGTTGATACTCTTGTAAGTTGGTCAGCCCGTCGCCGTCCGGGTCGGCAGAGGCATCGTTTGGGTTGAGCGGATTCAATCCATGAGCCGTTTCCCATTCATCTGGCATGCCGTCGCCATCTGTGTCGGGCAAAAGCAGCAACACCGCAGGTTGACCTTGAAGATAGCCCGAACAGGCCACCCTACCTGCCTCGTTGACCCGCACGCGGGTGCCCGTGGTGTTATTAGCAGTGTACCCGGTACCACTTGGCAACATCAAAGCAATGTCCTGAAGACCGAGGCCCGCTGCGCTAATCGACCGCCAAATGGCATGAGCGCCGTTGTTGCTGTCGGACGCAAACCCCACGGCGTTTCCAGCAAAATTCATCCAGTTTCCAACAGAATTTATCCAGCCAGTCGTAAAGTTCGTGAGACCTGACGGCAGCACCACAAGCCCGAGATCTGTCATGGTTCCAGCTTGCCACTTAAAAAAATGCTGACTGCCGTCGCTTGCCGTGCCAACTCCGAAAACTTGAGCGGAATCGGTGAGCAGGAGCGGGTTGTCGAGTCTGGCAGGGTTCTTGCCAGAGCCAACAAGATCATGCGTTCCGGACGCATCCGCATAAAAACCGCCTCCGGACATGAGGCCAGTACCGGGGTCGTAGGAATAGCTACCGATCGTCTGCCCCTGAGCATTGATGCCGACAGCCACGGTGTCGGAAAACGAGCCGTTGCCATCCAATGCACTCATTGTGCCATTGGACCAGAGGAAGGCTGTTGAAGGCGGCAACCCGACCGGGTTACTCGTGTCGTACAAAGTGCCAACCACTTGTCCCGCGTTGTTGATTGAAGCTGGCCAGACGATAGAATTGTCTGGATCACCGAGGTCGCCTAGATCGTTGGAGTGGACCCCGTCCCAAATGAATGCCCGTTTGTATGGACTGCTCCCATAGTAAGTGCCAACCGCTTTGCCGGAATCGTTAACGGCGACCACTGTATCGACGTCGTTCCCGTCAGGAGCTTGGAAGGTGGTCATCGTCCCGTTCCGCCAGACGAATCCAGACACCGGGCCGGAGCCAGCGGACGATGGGCCGCTGCCACCATTCCATGTGACGCCAGAGACCACACCCGCGCCGCTCATGCAGGTCGCAGTACTGCTGTCTGTTCCAAGCACGCTGCTCAGATCGGTCAAAACTGCGGTGGCATCACTCCAAGCAAAAGCGTGTGGGTACGTCTGCCTCAAACGGCCGGAACCAGTGGTATGATGGATGTAGTAACCGGCCACGTCGCCTGCGACGCTCATGCCGGAAAGAATCATCGGCTGATTGGGCGCAGAGGCGTATAGGTCGGTGGCGCGTATCGCCTTGCGAACTTGCATGTGCGGGTCGCCAGCCCGGAGGGCTGTTGGAAGCGCCATCAAAGCCACTACGAAGACCGTCCGGCACAGCCGTACATGTAAAAACGTCGAGGCCGCAAAGGAGGAAGGAAAGCAAGCCATAGAGGTGCGGGCAATGACCCAGCAAGAGAGGGTTTATTATGTTTTACATATCAGGGTGCGTTGTTGTCGAATAAATTTTTCTGGATGTATTAATTTTCCACAACTTATTCCTCTCCAGTTTCTTGCATCACAAGATCTTGTTGCCACCCGAGATCAGACATTCTCAAATTCCACTATGTGCCGCCAACAACCAAACCAACGTGACTTGCAGGCTGCCGATGCCGATAACAGCGGAACGGGCTGACGCCGTGGTTGTGGAGCACGGGACGCTGCTCATTCCGTAGTTCTTTCCGCGCACCGCGTAGTCAAACACGACGACGCACGTGGAGGCGTTCTAAAAGAAGGGTATCTGGGCCGGGTGGGGCAGGCCAAAGGTTTTCGCTTTTCGCCCTGCATTCGTGGTGTACGATCCGCACGCCTCGGCACACGTCATGAGCCCCGCTGTCCCCGCGTCCCGACCACGTTCCCGGTGGACGCGCGGAATCGTTCCCGGAGCGGTTCTTTTCCTGCTAGTGCTCCTCGCCTACTTGCCGGCGATCCGCGCTGGCTACGTCTGGGACGATGACACCCTGCTCACACAAAATCCCGCCATCGCCGGCTCGGCCGGGCTCGGGACGGTGTGGACGACCCGCGCGTCCGACATCTGCCCACTGACCATCACCGCCCTGTGGGCTATGCACCGGGTCTGGGGGTTCGCCCCCTGGGCCTACCATCTGGCGAATATCGTGCTGCACGGCCTCGGCGCCCTGTTGCTCTGGCGGGTGCTCGGGCGGTTGCGCGTGCCCGGGGCGTGGCTGGGCGCAGCCCTCTGGGCCTTGCATCCCGTGCAGGTGGAATCCGTGGCGTGGATCAGCGAGATGAAGAACACGCTCTCCGGCGTGTTCTACCTGCTGGCGATCCTGTTTTTCCTGTCGTGGCTGAACCCCGCGCGAACCGGAAAACGTGCTGGCACGGCGTGGGCTTGTTACGCACTGACGTTATTCTGCGCGGGTCTGGCCATGGCCAGCAAAACCTCGACGATGGTGCTGCCCGCCGTTCTCTGCTTGCTGGCCTGGTGGGTGGATGGCGGTTGGCGCTGGCGGCGCTTGTGGGGCATCGCGCCGGTTTTTCTCTTTTCCCTGGCAGCGGTTCTCCTCTCGGTCTGGACGCAGTTGTGGGACCAGACGGCGGTGGGCAACGACGCGGCGTGGGTTCGCAGCGGACCGCAACGCCTCGCCACGGCCGGTGACATCGTGTGGTTTTATCTGGGCAAGTTGCTATGGCCGCATCCGCTGATGGCCGTCTACCCACGTTGGAAAATCGACGCCGGGCAACCGCTCGCCTTTCTGCCGCTGCTGCTGGTGATAATCGCCGGGATGTCGCTGAGGTTCTCGCGCCGCTCGGACTCGGCGCGGGCCGGACGGCTGACTTTTGGATGCTTTCTGGTGGCGTTGCTGCCGGTGTCAGGCGTGGTGGAAATCAGTTATTTCCATCTGTCCTTCGTGGCAGACCATCTCCTCTATCTGGCCAGCATGGCACCGCTGGCCCTCGCCGGGGCAGGCGTGGCATCCCTACACCGGGAATCCCTTCGCGTACAAACGTCCCTCGCGAGTGCCGGATTGTTGCTGGCTCTGGGGGCGGCGAGTTGGCAGCGGACATGGGTCTACCGGAGCCAGGAAACGCTCTGGCGCGACGCGCTGGACAAAAACCCACGCTGCTGGGCCGCCTATGACAATCTTGGCAGATCCGCCGAACTCGGAGGGCAGCCGGACGAGGCCATCCGACTATACCGCAAGGCGATTGACATCAATCCAGACGACCTGGAGAGCTGCAATAACCTCGGCAATGTGCTTTCGCGAAAAGGGGCAACGGACGAGGCGCTCCGTTGGTACCAGACGGCGGTGCGCCTTGCCCCCGGCGACCCGAGAAGCCGCGACAACCTCGGCAACGGTTTCCTGCAAAAGGGAAATCTTGACGATGCGATCACCCAGTACCGCGAGGCGATCCGGCTCGGACCCCGCCTCGTCTCGGCGCACTCCAACCTCGGCAACGCGCTGTTGCAGAAAGGGCGCGTGGAAGAAGCGATCGACCAATATCAACAGGCACTGGCGCTTCAGCCCAAGCAGGCAACCGTCCATGCCAATTTGGGAGTCGCTTTCTTTCAACAAAAAAGGGTGGACGACGCGGTCGCGCAGTTGCGGGAAGCCATCGAACTCGATCCCCGCAACGGAATGGCCCACACCAATCTTGCGGTCGCGCTGCTCAGGCAGGGACACGCAGACAAAGCGGTCATCCAGTATCAGGAAGCATTAAAAATCACCCCGGGGAGCGCCGACCTTCATAACAGTCTCGGCAGCGCCTTGGCGCAAACGGGGAAGCCGGACGCCGCGGTCTTCGAGTACCACGCTGCTCTGGCCATCCAGCCCGGGCACTTCATGGCGCGCCGCAACCTGGGCGCGCTGCTCGCGCGGAGTGGGCAGACCGAGGCGGCGATTGAGCAATATCGGGAAGCGCTGAAGATCCAGCCCGGCCACGTCAAGACCCACTGCGATCTCGGCGATGCTCTCACCAGCATCGGTGAACTGGACGAAGCGGTCAGGGAATTCCAGACTGCCCTCCGTTTGAAGCCCGATGACCGTGAGGCGCAAACGGGTCTCGCGAAGGCACAAGCACGCCAGGCGGCGAAGACGCAATGAGTGATCTTGCTTCGATTTTGAGCAAGATCGAAGCGTTGAAAGTTCCTTGCACCTTGTTGTTCCCAGAGCCGAAGCAAACTGCTACCGCCCTAAGAATATTCAAACGCCGCTGAGACGGCGTTGCCATCTCTGTGCCAAGGGCCACTCTGGTCTTTGATAATTTTGGCTCGAATTTTGATCCTGCTGTTGAACTCTCCCGTTTGTTTGCGGCAATGACGACTGCCAGTAAAATTGCCAGTAACTTTATTCATCGGGGTAATGGATGAGTAGTGGCAGGCTTGTGCCAGCTTCGCCTTGCCACACGAGGAGAGAACATGCATTTTCACTGTGTAAACCCACAGGCTAAAACGACCGAATCCTACCGCTGGAGCCAATGCACAACACGCTGAAATCGAAGTATTTGCTGAATTTGAAAGGGCCAAAAAAGCCCTACTTCCAGTGGAATGCGTGGGTTTTGCCCACTCAGCCACTATGCGCCACTGAATCCGGGCGCAGTCAGCCAGTACTCATTAACGGCCCCGGCGGTTGTTTTCCTATGCTCTGGCTCGGCAACCATCCAGAGGAGGAAAACGACCGTGCCAGAAGCTCGCTACCGTCTGTTCCGCCGCGCCAGCGGCATGTATTACCAGCAGGACCACGAAACCGGTGTGCAGGTCAGCTTGCGGACCAAGGACAAATACACTGCGCAGGAAAAGCTGCGCGCCGCCAACGAGTCCGTCGCCCAGCCACGGCTTAATCTCGAACTCGCTCGCGTGTACTTGAAGGCGCACGACGCAGAGATCGCCAACCGCACTTGGGCAATGGTGATGGCAGTATATTCAGGGAGAGGCCGAGACACATCCCAGGAACGCTGCCAACGCGCGTTCGCGGGCCGCGACTTCGATCCCATTCGACACTTGTTGCTCATCAACACCAAGGCCGAGGATTTGCTGCGCGTGCTTTCTAGCGGCAAGGCATCTGTCAATCACTACCTGCGCA
>CALMVM010000086.1 GCA_937873255.1 uncultured Verrucomicrobiota bacterium
TTTTCATTTCGCGCTTCCCGATCACGAACGCGGAATACGAGCGGTTCGACCTCGCGCACGCCTCGCGGCGGGGCGCCTGGGCGGACGACAACCACCCGGTGATCTACGTCAGCAACGCCGACGCGACGAAGTTTTGCCAATGGTTGAGCGCGCGCGAGCGCAAACGGTTCCGCCTGCCGACCGAGGCGGAGTGGGAATACGCCGCCAAGGGCAGCGACGGCCGGGCGTTTCCGTGGGGCGAGGCGGCCGGACGCGGCGACCTGGCGAACTACGCCGACGCCAACACGACCTTCGCGTGGCGCGACGCGGCGGTGGACGACGGTTTCGCGGAAACGTCGCCCGTCGGCTCGTACCCAGCGGGGGCGAGTCCGTTCGGCGTGGAAGATCTGGCGGGCAACGTGTGGGAATGGTGCCTGGACGATTACGACACCTACAAGGGCGGCGAGCGGGCGAACCCGCGCGTGGTCAAGGCCGGCGGCCAGCGGGTGTATCGCGGGGGAAGCTGGAAATCGCGTTTCGCCAGCCTGAAGGCGACGGCGCGCGGCTTCAATTTGCCCACCTACGCGAGCAACGACGTGGGCTTCCGGGTGGTGTGCGAGTGCGATTGAGTCAGGGGCGGGAAGGCAGTTCGTCACCAGGCAGCGGCGGAACGTCGTGCACCAACGCGAGAAGCCGCTTTAAATCCTCCGTCCGCCCCAGTGCAGCCTCCTGACGGAGGAAGTCCAGACCTTGCCATGCCGCCAATTTTTCGGCGGTGGCGCTGGCGACGAATTGCTCCAAGGAGATCCCTTTATCCCGCACCAATTCTTCGACGCTGCGACGCAACGACTCGGGAAGAGAGATTCCAGGAGAACCGGGAGCGGGGGTATTCATAAAATCTCAGGCGACAAGGCGCAGGAAATCGCCTGGTTGAAGAACTTGGATCCCGAATGCTTCAACACCGGCAAAATCACGCAGATTATGCGTGACAAGATACCGGCAGTCTGCCGCCATGGCCAACTCGAAAACCATGTCGTCGTTCGCGTCGGATAAAAACGGCCTCCAAAGAAAATAAATCTGCTGCAAGTGTGCGTGCAAGGCCAGCGCACGCAAGGCTGCCAGCGCATCGGCGGCGGAGGCACCGGATGGAAGGTGTTCGGGGCGAGTCAGCACAGCCATCCATTCGGTGTACAGAGGAACAGACAGACAAATCTGGAAATGCGCGGATGGAATGGCGTCCAGCAACGCGAAGCTGGCTCCCCGTCGGGAGTGGGCGGCGGCCACCAGCACCGAAGTGTCAAGGACTACGCGCAAATGCTTATCCAGGTACTACTGCATCCCGGAAGGTAAATCATGAGAGCATCGTGCTTTTCAAATCCGGCCTTTGATTATTTCCCAAGGCGATCCGTCTTCGGGAGGTTCGCGATGGTCATCCAACCGGCGGTCCAATCCTTCTCGTTGCGCTGTTAGGCGCGAGCGTCGTAAACGCGGGCATCGGATGGTCTGGAGAGAGACCGCCAGAAGTTCAGGTATGGCACGAGAACACCCCGCAAAGGCGTGTGATGCACACCGTAGACCAGCGGAAAATAGAACACATCGAGTACAGGCCGGACGGGCGTGTGCTCCAAGTACTGCGCTGGCCCGCTGCTCAGGACGTACGCCGCGAGCAGAGCGAACAACCACGCTGTGATTTTGGGTGCTTTCAAGGTGACGGGTGATGAGTGCCTAACGACCCCAAGCTCAGCGACAGGCCATGGCGACGCAAGGGGTGGAAAAACAAAAAGGACGTACCGCCATGGCCTGTTCGCTGGAGCGCGTGGTTAGGCTGCGGGCGACGATGGCGGTGTGTCGGAGGGGCCGACGCCATGAAAAGGCCACCACATCCACTGCTGGAAACGGGGCAAGGAAGCGATATAGCGGCGGCGAGGCTCGTTCAGGGTGAGGGTGCCAATGATCCCGAGGACGATGATAACGGCAGCCGCTGCCCAGAAGAAAGTCGAGGCAAAATGAGCAAACTGCTCGGTGGGCACCTGCTTGCCGCCGCTGAGGATGGTGTCGGGCTGCAAAAATGGCAGAACGCGGAAGCGGAAGAGGAAGCCGAGGATGATGCCCCACGAAGCACCGAAAAAATACTGCATCGGCGCGATGAAAGGTTTTTGCGTCGTCATGTGGGGTGGTGCGTGGCGGCCTAACGCCTCCAAGCTCAGCGACGGCGGGAGAAAAGACGAGCCAAAAAGGACCAGCGCCACCCCGCCGTTCGCTGGAGCGCGTGGTTAGGCGCGGTGGTCGTGGAGACGGCAAAACCGTAGATCGCGGAACAACGTGGCGAGCATGCAGAGGGCGAGAACAACATGCAAGCCACCGACCACGACGCTGCCCCACGGAGGGAAGAAGCGGTCTGCGAACCACGCAACGCCCCAAAAGAACAGAGGGAAAAGCGGAATGACGGGCAAGATGCTCACGCCGCCGCGCTGCTCCGGTGGCGTACCGGCACGAACCTCACCAGCACGTTTCTCGGCGATGGCAGCAAAAGCCCACAGGAACCAGACTCCGAAAAGCAGGAGTGGCAGCAGCCAAGCGGGGAACGAGAACATGGCGTGAACGTCGAGCGCCTAACTTTGTATTAGACGAACGCGACCGGTGAGACAAGGCGAAGGCACAGCCTCCATTTACTTCCCCTCCCACGCCTCCAGAAACGCATTTACCAGCACCGGCAGTTCCTGGCTGTAGCCGCCTTCGAGGATCGCGCCGACCGGCCACGGCGCTTGGTGGCACCATTCGCCCAGCGCCGCGAATTCCTTCGGGCGCAGCCTCATGTCCGTCAGCGGATCGCCCGCGTAGGCGTCGAAGCCCGCGCTCACTAGGATCAGGTCCGGCTTGAACGCCAGCAAGGCCGCCCAGCTTTCCTCCAGGACGGCGAGGTGTTTCTCCGCTGGCGTGCTAGGGGCGACGGGGCCGTTCCACACGTTGTCGAAACTTTCCGTCCCCGTGCCCGGGTAGCCGGGGTACTGGTGGACGCTGGCGTAGAACATCCCTTCCTTGCCGCGCAGGATGTCCTCCGTGCCGTTGCCGTGGTGGGCGTCGAAGTCCCACACCGCCACCCGCCCGACCCCGAGCGCCGCCTGCGCGTGCAGTGCGGCGATGGCCACCGAGTTCAGGCAACAAAACCCCATGATCGCATCCCGCGTGGCGTGATGCCCCGGCGGGCGCATCAGCGAAAACGCCGTTTCGCCGCTCCCGAAGGCCCGTTCGGCCACGCTCATCGCCGCCCCGGCCGCGCGGCGGGCGTGATCCGCGATCCCGGGCAAAACGGCCGTGTCGGGATCGAACATCCCCCCGGCGGGCGTTTCCACCAGACGCCGCAGCAGCCCGGGCGAATGCGCCCGCAGGATCGCCTCGTCCCCGGCAGGGAACATCCCTTCCGGTCGTTCCGGCAGCCAGCCGGGATGGCGTTCGCGCAGAAATTCGGCGGTTCGCAGCACACGGAACGGCGCGTCGGGATGCCCCGGGGCGGCGTACCCGGCGCAGGCGGGATCATAATGGATGTGCATACAGGTTGCAGGTGATGAATGGTGGAAAGCGCGGCGCCCATCGGCAATTCGCCCTCCCCGCAAGCCGCCGTCACAGCCATAAATCCCTCGACCCGCAACCCGC
>CALMVM010000087.1:0-507 GCA_937873255.1 uncultured Verrucomicrobiota bacterium
CGTCCCGGGCGGACTGCGCGTCCAACTCCGCCTGCCCGGCGGCCGGCTGCTCGATCCGGTCACCGCCACCGGCCCGGAGGTCGGTCCGCAGCGGCATTTCCTTTTCACGGTGCGCGCGGAGGATTTCCCGCCCGGACCGCTGCCGATGGTCGCCGTGGCGACGCCGGAAGGCGGCAGCTTCGTGGATCGCCAGAGCGGC
This sequence comes from uncultured Verrucomicrobiota bacterium, assembly GCA_937873255.1. Lineage (GTDB taxonomy): Bacteria > Verrucomicrobiota > Verrucomicrobiia > Chthoniobacterales > SZAS-18 > CAHJWO01. The sequence continues at coordinate 200 of CALMVM010000087.1, forward strand.
CGGGCCGGCGGCGCGCAGGAGAGCGCGTCGTTCGTCGTCCGCGCATTGCGGCCCCTGCCCACCGCCTACTGGGCCGGGGAATGCGAGAGCCCGGCGGTCATGGGCGAATCCAAGGAATTATTAGCCCCCGCCCGGCCGGCGGCGGTGCATTTCAACTCTCGCGTGCCCGATGTCGTGGCCGACCCGAACGCCAGCGGCGGCAAGATGGTTTCTTGCCCCGGGGGCAACGACGCGTGGTGCCTGCCGTTCGTCGCACGCGCGCCGGGGGACTACCAACTCTTCATCCAGGCGCGGGGCGATTTCGGCGG
>CALMVM010000087.1:517-7046 GCA_937873255.1 uncultured Verrucomicrobiota bacterium
AGCCCATGCCGGCGCCCCCATATTCTTCGCCGACGGTGATGCCGAGCACGCCCAAATCGCCCATTTTTTTCCACAGGTCCATCGGGAACTGGTCGCTGCGGTCGATTTCGGCAGCGCGCGGGGCGATTTCGGCGGCGGGGCGTTTCCCTCCGCCGTGTTGTACCGCGACGCCTCGGAAAACCCGGTCGGTTCGGTCCGGCTGACGGGTTCCAAATACCACCGTCTGCCGGTGGGCACGCCGATCCATCTCGACGCCGGGCCACAGGTGTTGAGCGTGGTCTACCGCAACGATTTCAATCACGGCAAGGAAGACCGCAACCTCTACCTCGACCGTTACGAACTCGCGCGCGTCGGCGACAGCCCCGCCCCGACACCCGAACCCGGCAAAAACTCGGGCGGCCCGCAGACCGCGCACACGCCGCTGCCCCCGCCGGCGACCACGATCCTCAATTCGCCCACGCCCGCACTGGCGAACGGGAACGGTCCGGCCGCGCCCGACGCGCCGGTGCGCCTGAGCATCCTGTATCCGGCGGAAGGCGCGCCGGTGTTCGGTGCGGACGCCGTGGTGGCGCGGGTCTCGGGGGCGGTCGGCGCGTCGCGTCCGGCGTGGGTGGACCTCCTCGTGGACGGCCAGCCGCAGGGCGTGCGCCTGCTCGGGCCGGCGGCGGCCATGGACACGTTGGAATTCCCGCTCGTCGCCCGGCAAATCGCTCCGGGCATTCACCGCATCGCGGTCCGCGCGATTGACCCCGCCGGCCGCGCGACGGATTCGCCCGCGCAGACCGTGCGCGTGCTCGACCACCCGCCGTTCATGCCCGGCCCGTACGAACGCGCCGTGTTTTTGCTCGACCGTCTCGCCTTCGGCCCCGAACCGCGCGAGCTCGCCGCCGTCCTGACCCTCGGCGAGAGCGCGTGGCTCAACAACCGGCTCGCCTCCAGCTACGAGACGCCCGCCGAACAGGCCGTCCTGCGCGTGGCCTGCCAGAAGTTCCCGCGCATCGACGAGGAACAACAGGCGTCCACCCGCGCGCTCGCGCAGTGGATCAACAGCGACAATCCGGTGCGCTCGCGCTTCACTGCCTGGACCGAGAACCATTTCTCCACCTGGGTCAGCAAGACCAAGGGCGCGCCGAAGTGGCACGAGCACCTGGATTTTTGCTACATGGGCGTCGCGCCGTTCGCCGACCTGCTGAGCATCAGCGCGCACAGCCCGGCGATGCTCGCCTATCTCGACCAGGAAAAGAGTTACGCCAACAAGCTCAATGAGAATTATGCGCGCGAAATCATGGAACTCCACACCCTCGGGGTCCACGGCGGCTACAAGCAGACCGACGTGACCTCGCTCGCCGGTGTGCTCAACGGCTGGACCACGGCGACGGAGGCGGTCTTGCCGCAGGTGGACGGTCCGCTCGGGCTCGTTTATAACGGCGGCAACGAGGCGGGCGTGTGGCGCGACTTCCGGTTCGACCCGTTCCTCAACGACGGCCAGGGGCGGCGGGTGTTCGGGATGAATTTCGTCGCCAGCAAGGACCCGGCGCAGCGTTACGACAACATCCGGCTGGCGATGGAGATGCTCGCCGCGCACCCGAGCACGGCCGAACACGTCTCGCGCAAGTTGGCCGAGCACTACGTGGGCGTGCCGGCGTCGGACGCGCTGGTGCGTTCGCTCGCGCAGGCTTATCTCGAAAACGGCGGCGACCTGCGCGCGGTGATGCGGGCGATGGTGGCACACAAGGATTTCTGGAGCGCGCCGATGAAGATGGCGACACCGTTCGATTTCGGCATGCGGGTGGCGCGGGTGTGCCGTTCGGCCGTCGTGCAGCTCGGCGCGGACCCGAACACCGCGCCGAACCCCGACCAGATCGAGGGTTTCCTCAAGAAAAGCGGCATGGGCCTCTTCGACCGCGTGACGCCCGACGGTTATCCCGAGAACAACGGCAACTACGCCGATTCCAACGCGCTGCTGCAACGCTGGCGCTTCATGCAGACGCTCGGCGAGCACCTCGCCCGACTCGTGCCCGGCCACTGGCGCACGCCGCCCGCGACGATCCAGTCCACCGCCAACGAGACGACCGCCGGTCCGCCCGTGACGGCCGATCCGCTGCAACGATTCATCGACCTCGCCGCCGTGCGCCTGACCGGCCACCTGCTCGACAACGGCTCCAACCAGGCGGCCCTCGAAGTGCTCGGCCAAGGCAGCGCCGACCAGATGCGCGAGACAATCTTGTTTATCGCTCTGCTACCGGAGACCAGTCTCCGGTAAGTTCTGTTTCCTATGAGTTACGAGGGGATCATCACTACCGAACCCGACAAGCGGAGCGGCAAACCGTGTATCCGTGGAATGCGGATCACCGTGTACGATGTGCTCGAATATCTCGCGTCCGGAATGACCGAAGACGAAATCATGACGGACTTCTCCGAACTAACCCGCGAGGACATCCGGGCGTGTCTGGCTTTCGCCGCAGACCGCGAGCGCAAACTCTTTGCTACCCTGCCGCCGGAAACCAGCTTGCGATGACCACGAATCTCGCCATGCAAGAGCGCGTGTTGCGCACGACGTTTTGGACTTTGCTCGTTCTTCTATCATTTCTCGCGCTCTATGAATTTGCTGTCGAGAACTATGGCATCCTTCTTTTTGTGCCTAATCAACCAGTCCCAAAGTGGCATATGCTAATCGAAGCACATTTGGCCGGTTTCCTGAGCCTCATTGTCGCCCTTCCCCTTGCAGCAATAACCATCGTGAACGCTGACCGAAAGCCCTCACAACGATGGTTAGGTTTTTCGGTCCTTGGACTCTGGTTCATTTATTACGTAGCCCCCCGCTACTAACTTCCCCATGAACGTCACCCGCCGCTTCTTCCTTAAATCCACCGCCGCGCTCGCCGCGACTTACTGCGGCGTCAATCCGGGCCGGTTGCTCGCCGAGGTCGGACTCGATCCGAACAACCTCCTCACCGTCCGCCGCAGCAAGACGCTCGTCGTCATCTTCCTGCGCGGCGGCATGGACGGCCTCAACATGGTCGTGCCGTACAAGGACCCCGGCTATTACAAGCTGCGCAAGAACATCGCCCTCGCCGAACCCGGCAAGACCGGCGGCGTCGTGGACCTCGACGGTTTCTTCGGCCTGCACCCGCGTGCGGCGGCGTTGGCTCCCTTGTTCAACAATGGGCAAGCCGTCGCGTTGCACGCCGTCGGCTACGACCTGAACACCCGCTCGCACTTCGAGGAACAGGACACCTGGGAAACGGGCATCGGCGGCAACACCATCGCGTCCGACGGCTGGCTGAACCGCCACCTGCTCACCAGCCAGGGCCACGGGCCGATCCGCGCCGTGAGCATCGGCGACGCGCTGCCGCGGATCTTGCGCGGACGCGCCCCGGCGTTCGCGGTGCGCGGGATCACCGACCTGGGCTTGTTCCCCGAGAAGAACAAGAACGGCTTCTCCGACGCCTCGCAGTCCCGCGTGTACGCCGCGCTCGAACACGCCTACTGCTGCGACCCGCGCGTGACCGCCGCCGCCGCCGCCGCCGGTGCGCCCGCGCCGCAGGTCCACGGCGACGCCGACGAACAGTCCGCGCGCGACCTGCTTTCCTCGACGGCGCAGACGACCTTCGAGGGCATGGAACAGCTCAAGGCGATCACCAGCCGTCCGTATTCCCCGGCTGCCAAGTATCCCGACTCCGACCTGGGCAAGAAGCTCGAACAGGTCGCACGGCTCATCAAAGCCAACATCGGGTTGGAAGTCGTCGAGGTGGACTACGGCGGCTGGGACACGCACCAGAACCAGGGCGGCAGCACCGACCTCAACGGCAACTACGGCAAGCTTGTCGGCGGATTGGCCGACGCGTTGGCGGCGTTCGCGGCGGACCTGGAAAAACACATGGACGATACGCTGGTCGTGACGTTGAGCGACTTCGGGCGCACCGCCGCCGAGAACGGCACCGGTGGCACGGACCACGGCTGGGCGAATTGCATGTTCGCCATGGGCGGCCCGGTGCTGGCCGCCAGCCCGAACGGACCGCGCCACGTCATCGGCAATTGGCCCGGTTTGGAGAAGGAGCAACTCCACGAGAAGCGCGATCTCCTGCACACGACGGATTTCCGCGACGTGCTCGGCGAACTGGTCAGCACGCACCTGGGCAACCCGAACATCAAGACGATCCTGCCTTCGCACGAGTTCAAAAAAGTAGGACTTGTTTAGTCCTGCATCTAATCACCACGAACAAGCGACCCAAACGAGATGCAAACGTCTCCCCAGCAGTCTGATCCAATCGCTAATGCCGGTTGGAAGACGCGCCTGATCTTCGGATTTTTCTTCGGCGGGTTCTGAGGGCTCCTCGGTTCGCTCCAAGTCTCCGGTGGGTTTCAAGATGCCGTAATATTCGGATGCATTGTTGGGGTATTCGTTGCTCTCTGGGGTGCGACTTGTGGAGGGACGATCCTCCGCTTCTTCGTGGATTTGTTATCGCGTACTTGGTAGTCACCTCTCATCCAACATTCAAAATCATCCGGACTTCCGTAGCAGGTTGTATTTGAGGATACACCGCAACGCGCTGAACCCGTCGCGCCAGCCGATCTTCTTGCCCTCGGCGTACGTCCGGCCGTGGTACGAAATCGCCACCTCATAAATCCGCACCTTCAGGCGGCTGACGTACGCCGTGATTTCCGGCTCGAAACCGAAACGGTTTTCCTGGATGGGCATCCCCTTGATGATCTCGCGCGTGAACACCTTGTAACACGTCTCCATGTCCGTCAGGTTCAGGTCGGTGAGCATGTTCGACACCGTCGTCAAAAACCGGTTGCCGACCGAGTGCCAATAATACAGCACCCGGTGCGAGCCCGAGCCCAGGAAACGCGAGCCGAACACCACCTCCGCCCGGCCCAGCAGGATCGGCTTCAGCAGCAGATAATACTCCTCCGGGTCGTATTCCAGGTCGGCGTCCTGGATGAGCACCAGAGGCGCGGACACCTGCGCGAAACCCGTGCGCAACGCCGCCCCCTTGCCCTGGTTGACCGCGTGCCGGAAGAGTTTGATCCGCGCCTCGCCCCGCGCGAGCCTTTCCAACACCCCCCACGTGCCGTCGGCCGAGCAATCGTCCACGATGACGAGTTCCTGCACGGGACGCTGTTCGAGCACTTTTTTGACTACCTCCGCGACGCTCGCCTCCTCGTTGTAGACGGGCATCACCGCCGCCAGGCACGGGGCGATTTCTGCGTTGCTCCTGGCATCGCGCACCTCGGGCGTCGGAATCATGGCGGGTTATTAAAGGGATCGCCGAGACGCTGGCAACCTTTTTATCCCCGCTGGCCCCCCGCCGCCCTCCCGTTCCCGTGATTGGGCAAGCCGGTCAATGCTTCCCGTTACGGACCTCCGCAAAGATCAACCGGCCCGCCGAGGTCTGGAGCGCGCTGGCCACCTGCACGCTGACCGTGCTGCCGACCAACGTGCGCGCGTGGTTGACGACGATCATCGTCCCGTCGGGCAGGTAACCGACGGCCTGATGCGGATCGCGGCCTTCCTTGACGAGGCTCAGTTCCAGTTCGTCGCCCACGCCCAGCGCGGGGCGCATCGCGCCGGCGAGGTCGTTGAGGTTGAGCACGGCGAGGTTTTGCAAACGGGCCACGCGCGCGAGGTTGGAGTCGTTGGTCAGGAGGCGGCTCTGGAGGAAGCGCGCGAGGTTGATGAGCCGCGCGTCGATGGGCAGGTCCTCGGCGTCGTTGCCAAGCGAGCTGTCGTGGATCGTCACGTCCAGGCCGTTGGTGCGGCGCATTTTTTCGAGGTTGTCGAAGCCGCGCTTGCCCCGGTCGCGCCTTAGCGGGTCGTTGGAATCGGCCAGCCGCTGAATTTCCTCCAAAACGAACTTCGGCACCACCAGCGAACCGCTCAAAAACCCGGCCGCGCACACCGCCTGCACGCGGCCGTCGATGATGATGTTCGTGTCCACGAGCAGCGGGGCTTCCTGCACGGCCTGCCGGGAGAAACGCACGTAGGGGATCAGGATGCTGAATTCGTCGCGGTTGCTGCGGATGGCGAGCATCATGCCCAGGTAACCGAACGCCGCGTAGATGAACAGGCCCGCGAGCCATTGGCGTTCGGGCGGCAGGTAGGCGAGCACGTCGGAGGCGCGCAGGAGGGTCGCGGCGATCAGGCCGATCAGGAGGCCGAGGGTGGCGCTGGAAAAAAGCCGCAGTGTCAGGCCGTTGAGCAAGCGATCCGCCAGCACGAGACCGAGGCTAAAAACGAGCGCGGTCGCCGCGCCGAGGCCCAGCGAGCCGAACCGCTGGTCGCCGATCATCGCGCCGACGACCCCGGAAGCGATGACGAAAAGCAGCCGCAGCAGGTTGATCGTGGAAAGCGGGGTCATGGGCGGGAGCGGGGAACGGAGCATGTCGGCGAGGCAAGGCAGGCAAACACCCCAATTTTCGCTTTCACGGAAATGTATGCATGAACCGTGCCGGGAACCGTCTCTCCGTGGGGGGGGGGGGGGAGACCACGGCCGGGGTTTATATTATAGACCCCCGCGGGGGG
>CALMVM010000087.1:7056-10948 GCA_937873255.1 uncultured Verrucomicrobiota bacterium
CCGTTAGAGACACTTGGAGACGGCTACCTCGACGAACGGCGCGGCGTCGGCGCGGGGGCAGGCGTGGCGTTGGGATCGGGACGGTTGCGGTAAAACAGGACGCCGCTCCGCCGCAGGTTGGAAACCAACGCGGCCAGATCATCGGAAAGCCTCCGGTCCGAGATCAAGGTTCCCAACAGTCCGTTGCCGTGGACCGCGTCGTCCACCGCCCCGCGCACGGTCCCGAGGGTCTTGCGCACGTCCTCAATCGCCTTGCGCAAATCCCCGGCGGCCTTGTCGGCCGTGGCGAGGGTGTCCCGCGCGCCGTCGGCGGCCTTGTTCATCCCGGCGACCGCGCCCTTCGCGTCATCGAGCACGCCGTTGAGCTTCTCGCTGGCCGTCTGGAAGTTTTTGGTCGTCGCGTTGAGGTTGGCCACGCTGGTCTGGAGATTGCGGAACATCTCGGGCGTGAGCATCTCGTGGTTCACTCGGTCAATCGTGCCATTGAGATTGGCGGCGGCGGCGCGCAGGTCGGTGAGGAGTTTGCCGGCCTGCTCGGTGAGTTCGTCCGTGCCGCGCTTGGTCGAGCCGTGGACCGTGTCGCCGGGCTGGTAGAAGCCGCCGACGGTTTCGGGCTCGGTGACGATGTCCACGAAACGGTCGCCGAGAAGACCCGCGCCGGTCACGTAGAATTTGGCGTTGCGGGGGATCTTGTTGGGCTCGAAAATCTTGATCTGCAAGGATACCCCCCGCGCCCGGTCGAGCACCTGCGGGGAATCGGTCACGACGCCGACGGCCGCGCCGGAGAGAAGCACCTTCGAGTTCGCCAAAAGCCCGCCGGCGTTGGGAAATTCGACCGTCAGCGGATACGACGCCTGAATGCCGGTCCCGACCCGGCCGAAATGCACGATCATGCACCCGACCACCGCCAGCCCCAAGAGCACGAACAGCCCGACGCGGACTTCGACGAGGCTGGTTTCGGACGGGGAGGCCATGGCACCGGCAATCTGCCCGCACCCCGCCGGAAGTACAAAGTTTTCCGGCAGCCCGGGGTGCAGCAGGCTCACCCGCTCAGGGCGAAGGCACCGCGTCGAGCTGCACCCGGTAACCTCCGAGGCCGCAGTTTCCGATGAATTCCGAGAGGCGGGCGCTCGGGTGGCGACGTTGCTCGTCCAGCACCAGAGCATTGCGAAACCGCCCGAGATCGAGATACATCTGATAGGCCGCCGGCACCGCGACACCTGCCTGGGCCAGTGTTTTTTGGCCCCTGGCCACCGCGTTCCAGGCGAAATAATCGCCGTCCGGACGTGGACGCAGGGATTCCAGAATGCCGGAGACGTTCTCGCTTTTTGACGGGGTGGCGGCGAGACGCGCCAACAGTTCGCGCTGGTGCGGGGTGACGAGTTCGATGCGTCCGACCATCACGCGCGTGACGTGCGTCACTCCCGAGATCGACAGCGGCAGCACTGTGTCCGTCCAAGGCTGCGGTACGAGGAAAAACAACCGCTCGCCCGCGCTCTTGAAGTACGAGACTTCCCAGGTGTTCAGCAGCGCGTCGGCCTCGTCCTCGAACAAACCGTCGGCCACCAGCGCCGCGCGCAGGTCGGCGCGCAGTCGTTGCACCGTCGTGGTGGCGTAGTCTTCGGCGGGGAAGTCCGCCGGCGTCGAGGCCAGCGGTTGCTCGTCGAGACGGATGATCGGCCGCCGCCCGGGCCGCAGGGTCCGATAGGCTGCCGTCCCGTCCGGGCGAATGTCCACCAGCCAAAGCTGATCGACGGCTCCCGCGACCGACACCGGATTTCCCGTCTGCGATACGCTGAGCGTCCCGCCGTCGGCGGAGCGGGTGATGCGCAAGGGGGCGTCTAGGTGCCCGACGCCCCGGTAAAACAGGAACCTCTCGTGTTCGCCATCCTGCGTCCGCACGTCGCTGGCCTGCACCGCGCGCGGCGACAACCACATGCGTTCCGTCGTCTCCGGGCCGTCACCCGGCGCATTGATCCGCAGACCGCGCCAGTCCAGCGTTCCGAGCGTGCGTTCCGTCAGATGGCCGAAGCGCCAGGCTCCCCCGACGCCCGGCGCGACCGCCGCCGCCTGCGGGTAAAACTGCGTCAGCCAGCCGCCCTGGAAACCGACGTGTACGTCCACCGTGGCCGAAACGCCGGCCGGCGCGTGGAAATACACCACGGGCGTTTCCAGTCGCATCGTCACGTCCGGGTGACAGCCCGCCACGCCCTTGGAAAAGGTCTGCGGCAATTCCGTCGGCGGGATGAGGAGGGCTTCGGCGACATCGTGCACGAAAGACGGCACCGGCTCGTCATCCGTGTTGATCCCGCCGATCGCGCGGCCGGCTTCATCCTGGAGCGACGTGAAGGTTCCCCATTCGTGGACGGTCAGCGCCGCCGACTCCTGCGCGCGGGCGGTGGCGGCGAGAGCGGTCAGGGCGAGCGCGGCGAAAAGCTTCGTTTTCATGGGGATGGACAACGATCTTCCCTTCCGCGCCCCTCATATTTCCAACTTGCGGCTGCGGCCGAGGATGAAGTCTTGAATATCAGGGTCCGGGGAGGATTGCAACTGGTCCGACGTTCCTTCGAACTCGATGCGGCCCGACTTCAGGTAGGCGATGCGGTCGCCCACGTCGAAGGCGCTTTTCATGTCGTGGGTCACGACTAGCGAGGTCACGGCGAAGCGCCGCTGCAAACTGCGGATCAGCCGGTTGATGCTGTCGCTGACCACCGGGTCCAGCCCGGCGGTGGGCTCGTCGTAGAGGATGCAGCGCGGCCGGCTGATGACCGCCCGCGCCAGGGCGACGCGTTTTTTCATGCCGCCGCTCAGGTCCACGGGCATCTTCTTCTGCTGGCCGTCGAGGTTGACTACGTCGAGCGCCTCTCGCACGGCCTCGGCGATGCGCGCGGGATCGCGTTCACCGGTTTCACGCAAGGGGAAGGCGACGTTTTCCTCGACGTTCATCGAGTCAAAGAGCGCCCCGTGTTGGAAGAGGATGCCGATCTTGCGGCGCACGGGCGCGAGGCGGCGTTCCGTCAAACCGACGATGCTCTCGCCCTCGACGAGGATTTCCCCGGCGTCGGGACGCATCAGGCCGATGAGGTGTTTGAGGAACACGCTTTTTCCCCCGCCCGAACGCCCGATGATGACGGTTGTCTGCCCGGTGGCGATGTCCAGATCGACACCGCGCAGGATTTCCTGCGCCCCGAGGCGTTTGGTCAAGCCCTTCACCCGCAAGAACGCGGTCGCTGCCGGCCCGGCGGACATCCTCTTACACCCCTCCCGGGATGAAAATGTTGATGAACATCGTCAGGAAAAAATTCGACACCAGGATCGCCAGCGAACTGGCCACCACCGCTTCCGTCGTCGCCCGGCCCACGCCGACCGCGCCGTCCCGCGCGGTCAGTCCCTCGTGACAGCTCACGAACACGATCAGCATCCCGAACACCACCCCCTTGAAAAGCCCGATGCCCACGTCGCGCGGGTGCATGTACTTGATGGTGTTTTCCAGGTAGTACGGCCCCTGGATGTCGAGCACGCGGACGCCGACGAGATATCCCGCCGCGATGCCGCAGAAGATGCATTCCCCCGCCAGCAGCGGCACGGAGACGAGCATCGCCAGCGCGCGCGGCACCACGAGGTAATCCACCGGGTACACGGCCAGCGCGCGCAGGGCGTCGATTTGCTCGGTGACCTTCATCGAGCCGATCTCCGCCGACATCGCCGACCCCACCCGCCCGGCCAGCATCAACCCCGTGAGCACGGGGCCGAGTTCGCGGCACATCGACACGCTGACGACCGAGCCCACGGCCGACTCCATGCCGAGGTTGCGGAACTGGAAGTACGTCTGCGCCGCGAAGACCGCCCCCGTGAACGCCCCGGTGACGATCACCACCGACTGCGAGCGCGC
>CALMVM010000088.1 GCA_937873255.1 uncultured Verrucomicrobiota bacterium
GTTGCCGGTCGATCCCTGATGAATCCGATTTCCGCCCCCGCCCCTCCCACCGTTCCGGGCCGCACCCGCCGCTGGCGGCTGGCCGGCCTCGTGACCGGATGGCTGCTGCTGCTGGTCTACATGGACTTCCGGCTGCCGTCGATGGCCAAGCCGACGCTGGAGCTGGAGGTGGACATGGACAGCACCAAGTACTCGGTCGCCCAGGCGTTCTTCGACACGGGCAATGGATTCCACGCCTTGGAAACCGTCACGACGCCGATCGACGAGGGGACTCCCCAGCACCTGACCTTCCCGCTGCCCGCCGCGCCGGTGCAAGCCATCCGCTTCGATCCCCTGCAGATTTCGGGAACCGTTCACCTACATCACGCCGCGGTGCGGCGCTCCGACGACCATGCCGAGGTGTACGTCTTCGACCTCAACCGGGTCACGGCCAGCAACGAGATCGCCCGGTTGACCCCGCAACCGGACGGACTGGAGGTGGTCACCACCCCGGACTCCAAGGATTCGCAGCTCAGCTTTGCCAACGAGCGGCCCATCGAGATGAACCTCACCCTCGCCGACCAGGCGGCGCACTGGATCAAAGTGGACGCAAAGGTGACGCTGTTCGCCCTGCTGGCGGTAGGGATCGTCCTCGGGTTGAGAGCGGCGTTGGGTGAACGGCTGACGGCGGCGTGGCGCCGGGCAACCACTCCGGTCCGCTGGCTGGACGCGCGTTTCGCCGCTTGGGCGGCGCGGCTCAGCCGCCCGGAGGTGGCGTCGCTGGATCGCTGGGTGTTCTGGTTTTACGCGGCGTGTCTTCTGACGTTCGGCGCTCTGGCTGCCGCCGGGCTGCACGGTTCTTCGTTGGACGAATACAATTCCGAATATCCATACAGCGAGGTGAAGACCGCCCCGCTGCTCGGCAGGCCGCGAGGCATCCGCAGCGACGAGTGGGCCCAGCAGACTCCGGCGTTTCTCAACCAGATTTTCCGCCGCACCCCGCTCAACGCGAAGACCTCGACCGAGGGCCGCCCGAACGCCGCGCTGATCCAGAACCTCCCGGCACGGGATTTCACCCAGGGCTTTCGTCCGCAGTACTGGGCGTTCTTCGTGCTGCCCTTTGACGCGGCCTTCGCCGTCTACTGGCAGGCCAAAGGGTTGGTGCTGTTGACGGGGGTCTTCAGTCTGCTGCTGCTGCTCACGCGGGGGCGCACCGGACTGGCGGCGCTCGGCGCGTTGTGGCTGTTTTTCTCGGCGCACATGCAATGGTGTTATTCCTGGCCGTCCATGCTGCCGGAGATGATCGGTTGCTTCGGTTGGACGATCTGCCTGACGCTTTACCTGAGCGTGGGCCGGAACCGCTACCTACTGGCGGCGGCGGTGCTGGGCGGCATGGTGGCGGCGGTGAATTTCGCCCTTTGCTTTTACCCGCCGCAACAGATTCCCTTCGTGCTGTTCGGCGCGGTGCTCGTCCCGGCGTGGATGTGGCAGAACCGTGCGCTGATCCTGCGCCGCGATCTGGTGGGACGGCACGGGCTGGCGCTGGCCGCCTGCTGGGGCGGCGTGGCGCTGGCGATGGCGGGCTTCGGCTACGAGGTGCGCGATGCCATCGTCGCCGCGGCGCACACCGTCTACCCCGGGCAGCGCATCTTGGGCGGCGGCGGGATCACCGTGGCGCGGCTGCTCTCCAATTGGATGGACTTCTGGAAGTCGGATGCGCGCTACCCCGTCTCGGAAGGCAACATCTGCGAGGGGACCGGTTTCCTGTGGCTGTTGCCATTCACTCTGTTCAGCCTCGGCCGACGGCTTGGCGGCCAAACCGGTTTGCGGGGTTTGCTGGTGGCCTGTTGGATCGTTGCCGCCGGGCTCCTCACCTGGATGATCTTCCCGATTCCGCCTTGGGTCGGACACTGGCTGCTGTTGGACCACGTGCAGGCGCACCGCTGCCTGCCGGCCTTGGGGGTCGTCAACGTCGCTGGCGTCATCCTCTACCTGTCCCTGCGCCGGGGGGAAGAGCCGTCCGACGCGGCGGCGCGAGGCCGCCGGCCTTGGGCGGAGATCGCGGCCGTCTTCCTGGGCGTGCTGATGTTGCTGACTCTGACCAATGATTCCTACCCGGCATTTTTCCAGGGTTCCGAGGTCTTTTGGGGTGCCGGCTACATCACGCTCCTGGTGGCCTGCCTGTTGGCGGTCCGGCCCGGGTTGCTCGCCGGGGCGTTGCTGGTGCCGCTGGTGCTTGCCAACGGCCTAATCAATCCGGTCGACCGCGGCGCGCAGGTGGTCACCCGGTCAGCCCTGTTCCGGACGATCCAGGGGGAGCCGCGCCTGCTGGAGGGGAAGTGGCTGTTGTATTCGCGCAGCTTCGTGAACATGGGCTTCGTCGTGGCGACGGGGGCCGATGTGTTCAACTCGTTCAAGGTGCTGCCCAACCTGAGGGACTTGGCCGCCTTCGACCCGGAGGGCCGCTTCCTGAACAACTACAACCAGAGCGGCTTCACCCTGGCCGTGCCGTTGCCGGAAGGACAACCCAGCACCTTCGAGTTCGTGAACATCGGGGTGCTGCGCTGGTCGGTCAGCCCGCTGGACCCGGCCTTGCGCCAGGTCGGCGTGCGCTTCGTGATCTTCGACGAGGAGCCCGCACCCGACCTTGCAGCCAAGCTCCGGCGGATTCATCCCGAAGTGCCCAGATTATTCCTGTACGAACTCCCCTGACCGCCAGCGGCGCGGCGTCCGCCGCCGCCTCCTGTTCGAGGACAAGCCGGATGGGTGGACCCAAGCCCATACGCCAGATTAAACTCCTCCCATTCAATGATTTAAGCTAAAGACTTGCCCCAACCTTCGGAATTGAACATGGTACTACCCACTTCTGGACCAACTTCAGGGGCCACAGCCACCCGCGTCTCTTGACGACCGCCCTGCACCGCGATGGAACCACCCGCCACAGCCACCTTGCCCGCCGACCGGATCTACTACGCCCACGCCGGGCGGATCGGGTTCATCCGGCGGCTGTCGCTGGCTGCCCGCACCCAAACCTTCCGGCTGTTCATGGACGCGCTCGCGCCCGGCGCGACGACCACCGTGCTGGACGTTGGCGTGTCGCTGGACGTGGAAAGCTTGGAGGCTAACGTACTCGAGCAGTGCTACCCGCACCGTGAGCGGCTGGTGTGCGCAGGCATCGGCGACGGCTCGGCGGTGCAACGCGCCTACCCGGGGGTCGGTTTCGTCGAGATCGCCCCGCACGCCCGTCTGCCCTTTGCCGACGGGCAGTTCGACGTTGCCTACAGCAATGCCGTGGTCGAACACACCGGCTCGCGCGCGGACCAGCAGGCCTTCGTGCACGAGCTTTGCCGGGTGGCCAAGCGGGTCTTCGTGGTGGTGCCCAACCGGCTTTTCCCGGTGGAGCATCACACCGGCCTGCCGTTGGTCCACTACCTGCCGCTGCGCGCCTTCCGCGGGTTGCTCCGGCGCACCAGGTTCGCCCACTGGGCGGAGGAGAAGAACCTCAACCCCATCCTGGCGGGCGAACTGCGCCGCATGTTCCCGCCCAACAGAAACGTGGAGATCCGCCAAGCCGGCCTGGGGATCATGGCCTTCCGCTCCAACCTCGTGGCGATCTGCTGATTGGGCCGGGCCGGGGGTGCCGATGAAAGCGCGGGCCGGCCCGCGCCGTCGACCCGACCGCCGTTTGTTCGTATGGATCCCAATTCGTCTCTGGCCACCGCGCAGACCGTGACCCACTGCCCGGTTTGCGGCGGCAGCCGCCTGCACTACCTGTTTTCCGTGGCCGCGTCGCGCGTGGTGCGGTGCGATGACTGCCAACTGATGCTGCGCAACCCCCGCGACCTGGCGGCGGTCCCGGGACCCGCCGCCGCCCCTCCCGGCATCGACCCGGCCGCCACGGCCCGGGAATACCTTGACCTGTTGGCGCGCTACCGCGACGGCAGCGGCGGCAGGCTGCTAGCCGTCGCGCGTGGCGGACGGGAGCTGCTGGCCGAGGCGGCGAACCGGGGCTACGAAGTCTCCGCCGAGGAAGGCACGGAACTCCGGCGCACAGACCGGGACGGCGGCTTCGAGGTGGTCGTGCTCCACAACGTGCTCGACGTGGCGCCCGATCCGGGCGGCTTGCTGCGCCGTGCCCACGCGCTCCTCGCGCCCGGAGGCGTCTTGCTGGTCACGTCTTTCTCGTTCGACTCCTGGCTCTCGCAACGGTCGCACCGTCGCTGGACGGAGTTCCACGCCGACCAGCTTTTTTATTTCACCCGGGCCACCCTGGAACCCCTGCTGGGCCATAACGGGTTCGGCCAGATCATCGCCCGCACGGACGTGCACGACCCGGTCGGCGGCGCGGTGGGCGGCATGGTGTTCCTGGCGCGCGCCCAACCCCGGCGTGACCGGCCGAAGCTCTCTCTGGTGGTACCCGCCTTCAACGAGGCCCGGACGTTCACAACCAATTTCGAAAAGCTCCTGGCCAAGGAAATCGAGGGACTGGACATCGAGATCGTCGTGGTGGAGAGCAATTCGACCGACGGCACCCGTGCCATCGTCGAACGCTACCAGCATCACCCGCGCGTGACGGTGGTCTGGGAAGACCGGCCCCGGGGCAAGGGCCACGCCGTGCGCGGCGGGCTGGAGCGCATCACGGGCGACTATGTGCTCATCCAAGACGCCGACCTCGAATACGATCTGGAAGATTACGAAGCCCTGCTCGAGCCGCTGGTCCGGGGCAGGACGGCGTTCGTGCTCGGCGCGCGGCATGGCGGCAGCGCCTGGAAGATGCGCAGCTTCGCCGGCCAGCCGGTGATCAGCGCGGTGCTCAACGCGGCGCACTGGTTTTTCACGCTGCTCGTCAACGTGGGCTTCAACGCGCGCCTCAAGGACCCGTTCACCATGTACAAGGTCTTCCGGCGCGACTGTCTCTACGGCCTGGAGTTCGTGTGCAACCGCTTCGACTTCGACTTCGAGCTGGTGATCAAATTGCTGCGCAAAGGATACTACCCGCTCGAAATCCCGGTGAACTACCGTTCGCGCTCGTTCGCGGAAGGCAAAAAAGTCTCGTTCTTCGGCGACCCGCTGACTTGGCTGCGCGCTCTGGTCCGGCTTCGTCTCGAACCGATGGACCCTCTAGAAAACGTCGTCCGCCAGCGCCAGCTTCGAGCGGAAACCGGAGCCGGCACGGGACTTTGACGGAGGATGGTCTACAACCCGATTGCAGCGGGGTCTTTGACGGCGCGCAAATTCACGAATTGTTGCTCGCCCGGCAACTCTGGGATTTTGCTGTAAGCCTCGGCCGGTTTCCATTTTCCCTCCTTTGAAGGATGGAAAATCTTGAACCCGCGTTCGTACAAAAAGCGAAACAACTCCTCCGGGCCCGTGCCTGCCGACCGCAGGCCCTGGGGCCAGAATTCGAAGTAAATTTGCAGCTGCGGGCTTTCGATCAACCCGCTCAGACCCTTCACCGATGCATGGTCGTGTACAGGAGCCTGTCAGCGGAAGGCACGATCAATCGCTGACCCCAGACCGTCTGGCGGGACTTCCACAACGAAAGCTGGTTCAGGCGCAGGACCAGCGAGCGGAGGAGTCCGGTTTGGACAGGAGGCATGGGTGATGCCGTGTTCAGACGAATTTCAGTTTTCGGGCGGCGAAGACGACCATGCGCAACGGCAGCAGGCCGTGCCGTCAGCGCTGGATATTGGTGCTTCCGTAGGTGCGTTCACGGTAGTGGATGGGGATGTCCGTGAAAGAGTCCGCGGACGACTTGCCCGTGTTCGTTGTCCACAACGCTCAGAGACAACATCGACAAGAATGATTTGTTGTAGCTTCCGTTGTAAGCACGGAAGCCAACTCGTCGTAAATGCCTACAAATGAGAGGAGCGGAAGAGGTGGGATTCGAACCCACGGTGAGTTTAACCCCACGTTCGATTTCGAGTCGAGT
>CALMVM010000089.1:0-7509 GCA_937873255.1 uncultured Verrucomicrobiota bacterium
CCGCCGGAGAGATCGAGGCCGTCTTCGGCCGCGAGGCGCTGGGCAACAAGCGGTTCCTGCCCGGTTTCCTGGACCAGGAAAACCCCGTGGTCTCCCGGGGAGGCCAAGTGTATCTCTCGCACGATTGTTCGACCCTCGCCGGGGCCAGCGGAGGCTGCCTCATCGACCTTCTCACCGGCACGGTGCTCGGCGTCCACGTCACCGGCGACTTGCTCACCAACAACCTCGCGGTGCCGGCGTGGATCGCCGCGCCGCGCCTGGCGTCCCTGTCCCCGGCCGGGGTCGGGGGCCGCTGATCCGACCCGCGCCGGAAACCGGCCGCCCCCAACCGCTTGCCTGGAAATTATCCGCTTGAACAACCGGGCGGGTTTTCGGAAAAATGCCCCGCCGCCGGCCTCCGGCCACCCACCCGCGATGAACCCACTTCAGGTTTGGTATCTGGAAGCCGGCCACACGGATGGGAACGGTGAATTCGTCCGCGCGTCCTCGGGCACCGGGGTGCTGATGACCGTGCGGCAGGGCGGGGCACCCATCAAGCTGCTCGTCACCGCCCAGCACGTCCTGCGCTCGGGCGAGGACCACGGCGGGCCGTACTATCCCCACGTCCGGGTCTGGGTGCCGGGCACCGCTTACAACAAGGCACAGAGCTTCCGGGCATCCGTGTTCGCGGCGCTGAGTCCACCCGACGACGAACCTCTCGCCGACGCGAACGATTTCGCCTTCCTGAAGTTCGATTCGCGCGCCGGCGGCATCCCCACGACGCGCCTGCACCACGGGGAATTGAAGCGCGCCGACTGCGTGACCGTCGTCGGCTACAACGGCGGCGCGGCCGAGATCAACAGTCGGCGCGGGGTGGTGGAGCCGATCCTCGATTCGGGCTGGAAACTCCTCGATGAGCACCCGGCGCTGGCGCTCGCCTTCCTCTCGGATGGAAACGGCAAACCGACCAGCGGCGCCAGTGGCGGCGGCGTGTATTGGGAAGGCCAGTACGTCGGCCTGTACCGCGGGGAATCCGCGCCCGGCGGCACGCACGCGTTCCTGCCCGTGCGCCGCCTGCGGGAATGGTGCGCGGAGTGCAAACACGACAAATACGAACTGGTGTCCGGCCCCGGGACCGGGGACGGGCCGGCCGATCCACGGACGGCGGCGTTGCAGGCGGCGTTGCGACGGAGCGATTTTTTCGCGGACACGCCGAGCCTGGCCCGGTTTCTCGACGCGCCGGAATTCACGGAAATCCGCGCGCTGGAGACACCGGAGGAAAAAGCCGGCGCGCTCGCGGTCCTGATCGGCTCGCGGCCGGGCGAGTTCAGTGCGCGCCTGCTCGAACGGGTGCGCGGCCTCGGGTTCGGCCGACCCGACGACGGGGTGTTCACCGCGCTGGAGGCGACCCACCCGCAGCCCGTGCCCTGGCGCACCGTCGATGATCTGAAGCGCACGCTGGCGGCGCGGGGCGTCTTCGGCGCGCTCGACGAACGGCGGCTCGGACGCCTGCTGGCGGCGTCGCGCGAGGTCTGGGACGGCGCGTCGCTCTACCTGCCGGCGTTCAACGGGAGCGGCGAGCGCAGGCTCTGCGCCTGCATCGACACCCTCGCCAACGCTCGGCCAGCCCGTGTCGCCCGCCACCCGCCGCCCCGCGTCGCGACAGCCGGAGCCGCAGGTGGCGCTCCAGATCGTCGTGATCCCGGCGGCCGAACGCGGCCCCTACGAACTCCTCGCTTACTGGGAGGAGGGCGGCCACGTCAACGGTCCGTCGTTGACGGGGGACGCGGCCACGGCGGCGGCCCTGCCCGCTCGAATCCAGAAGCTGATCGAGGAATTTCTCGACCAGAGTCCGCACCGGGACGCGCCGTTGCGGCAGGTCGAATTGTTCCTGCCGCGCGACCTTTTGACCGAACCCTGGGAGCAAACGGTGAAGATCGCCCTGGTGGAGGACGTTTCCCAGAGCATCGGCGAGGTCTGGCCGGTGGTGGTCCGCTCGATGGAACGGCACGTCCGCGAGTCCCATGGGCACAGAGGTGTGCGCCATGTCTGGAAAAGGAAATGGGAAACCTTGGAGCGCAGGAAACCGACCGCCAAGATCGTGCCGTGGGCCTGCGCGAACGTTTCCGCCCAGCAGGGCTACCTCAATTTCTTCGACGAGCCGGACCGCGCCGGCCTGATGGTCCTCTGGCCGCTGCCGCCCGACGCGCCGCCGATGGAGGCCAGACCGTTCGCGGGCGTCCTGCTCAGCAAGGGGCTGTCGCTGGGCGTGTGGGTCCGCGCCCCGGAGGGCGACCCCCGCGCGGTGCGCAAGGAGGTGGACCGGCAACTCCGCCTGGTGCCTGTCGAGGAACTGGCCGCCCGCGTCAAGAAATACCGCACCCGCAACCAGACGTTTTCGTTTGCCTTCGGCGGTATCACCCTGTTCTACGACCGCCCGGTCTGGAAGGCCGACGACGGCGAATCCGACGGTGTGATGTGCGCCACGGCCTGAGCCCATTGTTTCCTTATGATTGTTTCCTTATGAAAAGTGCGTCCTTCACCCCGTCCGTCCATCCATCCAATTCCGTCTTTCTGGGCAAGGGAGCCGAATTTCTCGCCACCCGTGGTGAACCGCCCCCGTGGCGGCGTCTGGGGCAGAGTCGATTCCGCGGTGAGACCCACCTCGTCACCGACGCCGAGCGCGAGGCGGTGCGCGCCGCGTTCTATCTGCGCCGGCCGCTGCTCGTTACGGGCGACCCGGGCGTGGGCAAGTCATCCCTGGCCTACGCCATCGTCGAGGAGCTTGGCCTCGACTCCGTGCTCGTCTGGCCCATCACCTCGCGCACCGTGCTGGGCGGCGGCCTCTATTCCTACGATGCCGTGGGCCGCTTCCACGAGCAGGGACCGGGCGTGGGGCACGCGGGAGGCAAGGTGGACATCGCCAGGTATCTTTTCCTGGCCGCGCTGGGTACGGCGATGGTCGATTCAACTGAGGAGCGTCCGCGCGTCCTGCTCATCGACGAAATCGACAAGAGCGACGTGGACCTGCCCAACGATCTGCTGCACGTGCTTGACGAGGGATATTTCGTGATCCCGGAACTGCTGCGCTACGACGCGCCAAAGGTCGAGGTCAGGCTGCACGAGAGCGAGAAGGCGGTCGAGATCCGGCGCGGTCGGGTGGAAGCGCAGGCCGCGCCGTTCATCCTGATGACCAGCAACGGCGAACGGGAATTTCCCCCGGCCTTCCTGCGGCGCTGCCTGCGGTTGACGATCAAGCCGCCGACGCCGGAGGAGCTGACACGGATCGTCGAGGCCAAGCTCGGCCCGGACGTGCTGGCTCCGGCGGACCTCAAGGTGTTGCTGACGGTCTTCGAGCGGAGCCGCAAGGAAAACAAGCTGCTGGCCACCGACCAGTTCCTCAACGCGGCGTACCTGGTTGCCAAGGGACGTATCAAGAACGAGCGGGAAGCCCTCGAAAAGACGCTCGAAACGCTGATCTTCCAGCCGCTGCAACCCCTGTAGCGGGACGGATTGCCCGCGTCCTTTTTTCATCGCGTCATGCCCACGGAAGTCCCCTTCGGTTCCTTTCTACGGGGGCTCGCCGCGCTCGAACCCGAGTTGCAAGCGCACGACTTGCTGGACGCGCTCTGGCTGGCGGCGGTCCTGCCCCGCGCTCCCGCCGAACCTCCCATCCAGCCTCCGGTCCAGCCCCCGGTGCCGGAACCGCCGCAGGACGGGGCCGACAAAACCGAAGAGAAGAAGCCCATCGGCCAGGCGGAACCCCCGCGCGGTCCAAGCAAAGCCGGAACCGGCGCGCCTCTCCCGACGCCGCCGGATGCTCCCGTGGAACTCGCCGTGCCCGCCCCCCTGTCCCTGGAGGCCGGGCCGCCGGCCGAGCGTGGCCTGCGGCTGGCCGCGCCGGGGGCCAAGGCGCTGCCCAACGCCCTG
The DNA here is from genome assembly GCA_937873255.1 of uncultured Verrucomicrobiota bacterium. Classification (GTDB taxonomy): domain Bacteria; phylum Verrucomicrobiota; class Verrucomicrobiia; order Chthoniobacterales; family SZAS-18; genus CAHJWO01. Next base: position 3,910 of record CALMVM010000089.1, read on the forward strand.
GCCCTGGGCCGGGCCCTGCGTCCGCTGCGCCGCCGGATCGACTCCCGGACGCGGTTCGTGCTCGACGACGACGCGACGGTCGAGACCTCGGCGGAACTGCGCCGGCTCACGCCCGTGCTGCGTCCGTGGCGCGAACGCTGGCTCGACCTGGCGCTGATCATCGACACCAATCCCTCCATGCTGGCCTGGCAGGGGGCCGTGCGCGCCTTCCGGCTGCTCTGCGAATCCGCTGGCCCCTTCCGGGACGTACGGAGCTGGCGCTTCGACACCTCGCGGCCCGACCGGGCCACGCTGCACACGGCGCAGGGACGGGCGGCGCGCAACGCCGGCGAACTGCGCGACCCGACCGGACGCCGCGTGGCCGTCGTGGTCAGCGATTGTCTCGGGCCTGCCTGGGCGAAAGGTACGGCCGCCGGTTTCCTCGCCGGTCTGCGGCACGGTCTCAACGTCTCGATCTTGCACCTGCTGCCGCGTTGGCTCTGGCGGCAGACCGCGCTGGCGGACGCGCCGATTGTCCAGGTCAAAACGGCTGCGGCGGCCTCGCCGAACGCGCGGCTCGCGCCCCGGCGGTCGCCTGATGATGACGATGACGTGCCGGCGGAGGGTCTCGTGCTGCCGCTCTTCACCCTGGAACCGGACGCCGTCGCCGCCTGGGCCGACCTGCTGGCCGGCAAGCCGGACCCATCCGCACCCGCCGTGGTGCTTACCCCCGGGGTGCCCACGGCCGCCTGGCGTCACGTCGAGTCCGCCGGGGCGGCGAGGCCCACCGTGCCTGCCGCCGAACGGATGGAGCGTTTCAAGCGGCGCGGCTCGGCCGTCGCGTACCGGCTGGCGTTTCCGCTGGCGGCGGTCGAGCCGTTGCGGCTGCCGCTCATGCGGCTGACGCAGGAAGCCATGCTGCCGGAGTCGCGCCAGATCCACCTGGCCGAGGTGTTGCACAGCGGCCTGCTGCGGCGCAAGCCGCCCGCGCCCGGGCAGGTTCTGACCGAGGAAACGGTGGAATACGAATGGGAGGCCGGGGTGCTCGGCTGGCTGTTGGACCGCGCGCCGACGGGCATGATCGTCGAGGCCCACCGCCGGGTGTCGCGCTACGTGCGCGAGCATCTGAACATCGTTTCCCAATTCGAGGCCATCCTGCGCGACCCGGACGGGCCGGACCTGGTCGTTCCCGCCGAGGCCAAGGCGTTCGCCACCGTGACGGCGAACATCCTGCAACGTCTCGGCAGCCGGTATGCCGAGGCCGGCCGGCGGCTGGCTACCGGCGCGTTGGCGGCGGCCAACGGCCCGGTGAGTGTTGCCCCGCGCGATTCCGAAAACCGGCCGGCCGAGGAACCCGAACGCGGTCCGGACGGATTCCTGACCGTCGAAGGAATACGCCGTGTCGGTGTTCCTCAGTTCGAGGCGGGCAACCCCGACAAAGTGTCGACGGAAGTGCTCATGTACAAGGGCACCCGGCTGCGCACCTGGCTGGTGGCCACGCCGGGATGGTTGCGCATCGTCCAGGATCGAAAGACGGCGAGCGGACCCGAGATAAGGATGCACGTCATCATGGGGCCGGCCCTGGTGTTTCCGCTGCGTTTTTCTGTCCGGGGTGGCAGTCGCCTGGTCCAGTTCGGAGGGGACGGGGAGCGTTATTCCTATTCGGCGTCGCTCTTTCCCGAACCGGGCCGTCTCGAAGCGGCGGTTCGCTCCCTGCTCGGCCAAGCCCCGCCAGCCCGGGACTGGACGGGGAGAACTCTCCTCGTGCTGACCGAAGGCCAGCCGTGGCGTGAAGACCCTCTGGTCGATTCGCTGCGCCGGACCGGCGCGCAGGTGAATGTCGCCGGGAGCGGGCAGCGACTTTTCGCCGAACTGAACTCCATGAGTTTTGACGCGATCATCGTGCTGTCGCGCGACGACTCTCCAGCGGCCGGCCTGCCGCTGCTCGAACGCATCGGGCGGGCGGCCGACCGGATGGCCCTCGTTCTCTTCCACGAGGCGACCCCCTCGCGCGCGGCACAGTCGTCGGCGCGGCGTTTCGGCGCGCTGGTCTGTACCTCGCAAATCGAGGAGGCCACGCAGGCGCTGGACGCGCATTTCCAGAAACCGCCCGGTCCCTTCGCCAACCGGCGGATTCTCTGGATCGGGGAGATGTTCTCACGGGAATTGGAAATCCGTTACCAACTGGAGGCGGAGGGGGCCCGGCTCCTGATTTTGCGCCACTCCCGCTGGAATCCGGCCGATCTCAGGGAAGCACCGTTCGATTCCGTCGTCTCACAATCCGGCGAATTCGAAAAAATCGGCGTGGAGCAGCAGACCGCGGCACTCATGGAGGCTCTGCGCGGAGCCGGGCGAAACGAGCCGCTGGTGATTTTTGACCCTCGCGTGGGCCGAAAAATCGAACCCGGGTCGAGAGACCGCACGTTGGCGGTCACCGGAGACCCCGATTTGTTGCGCGGCCTGCTCGCCTGCTGCGCGGTGACGGACCGCCTGAAACTCCTCGATCTGCCGCAAGCTCTGCGCTTCGTCGAGCGGGCGGTCGCGCTCATGCCGCTGCCGGCCATGCTCGACATACTACGGCTGCCGGACTCGAACTACGCGGGGCCGCTGTCGTCGGACGAATCGTCGCCGGAGGCGATTGCCAAGGTCGTCGGCGAGTTGTGCGCGGCAGTCTGCCAGCCCTGCGGGGTGCAGATCGTACGTCTGACGGACGATGGCGAAACCGAGGTCTGGAGCAACCTGCAAACGCCGCTGCCCGAAGCATCTCCCGAACCTCTGGTCCAGAAGGATTACCGAAGCGTATGGGAGAGACCTCTCTCCCGCGTCCCGCAGAGTATGCTTCGAGCGATGCTTCGGCAGGAGCGTCCGCCGGCGTCCCGTTGGGAACAAGGTCCGAGGGTGGGCAGTTTCGCCCGGTCCGAGTGGCTCGAAATCCGGCCCTCGCCGGAGGCCGATGCCTGGGGCGCGGTGTTGTTCCACGCGATGGAACCGGGTGGCCTCTACTACCGTACGAGGGAATGGCTGCGGGCGGTCGTCCGGCTGCTCGACCGGCGCATCGCCCTTGCCGAAGACACCAGCGCCGCGCGCGGGCGGCAGAACGAAATGGCATTCCAGCGCGGGACCGATTTTCTGGTCGAGCGGGGCACGGACGCGGAAACGGCAGCGAAGTTGATCCGGCAACCGTCCTCGCCCGAGTGGCAAGAACACTTCCGGCGGTTTGCGACCGAGACCGAACTCGTCACGGAGTTCATGGCGCTGGTGGCGGCCATGTGGCAGCCCCGCCGCTGGGAATTGTGGGTCGATGACCGTGGCGGTCTGCGTTTTGTGACCGGGTCGAAGTCGCAGGGGCGCGAACCCGTCCGCGCCGTCCGCGACGCGCTCGACCAGGGCGGAACATCCTACGTCCCGCACGACGCGGCGGCCCGGCCGACGGAACGCTGCCGGCTGGGTCTCCCCATCACCTGGACAGGACAAGGCAGACCGTGGGGTTACGTCGGACTGTCGCACTCCCGGCCCGATGCGCTCGAAGCGGCACGCCCGTGGATCGCTGATCTGATCTCCGGCGGCGCGAAAACTCTTCAGGAAATGGAGCAAACCTGGACGATCCGGGCCGAACTCGAC
>CALMVM010000089.1:7519-13071 GCA_937873255.1 uncultured Verrucomicrobiota bacterium
GAACTCGACTGCTCACCCGTCCTACTCAAGCGGCTCGTCGCATTGCGCCGGGCCGATCCTGTCCGGCGGCAGGCGGTGATCGCCCGCACGCTCCGCCGGGCCCTGCCGCTGTTTTTGATCGGGCCATCCGTCCCGCCATCGTTTCAGGTGGCCGCGATGCGCCTGGAGGCCGTCCTCGAACGGAGTGTACCCGCCCGGCCTCCGGGCCCGCCGCTGCATGCCACGGTGATGCGGGAGGCTGTCCGGTCATTCGCGCGTAGCGACCGCGAGAAAGATTGGCCAGTGATGGTGTGGGAGATATTACATCACGCCATCAGTGCTCTCGCGGCGCAGGGCGCGCTCTGTGTGTTGCACGATGAACTCCGGGTGTTCCTCCGGGATTTCCTTTTCCTCTGTAGTGAGGTGGCTTCCATGGCCAACGAGCCTGCTTTGCGTTTCGCGCCAAACGGCTGGTCGGTCGAATTTGACCGGATGCTGGGGCATGATCTTACCCGCTCTGGCATCATCGACCCGCTTTGGGGAAGAGATGATCCTTCGCCTTGGGCTATCCAATCTTCGGCCACGCCGGCCAAAACAGTCCTCGTGGTCGGCCTCTCGCTTTCATCGTTGCCGAAGCCGGCGGCGGAGGCTTGCCAACGGTTGGGCCATAGCCTCGCGCGGCTTGGCCACAACCTCGTGGTCGGCTGCCTGCCCGGCGTCGATGAGGCTGTCACCGTCGCATTCATCGAAGCTCGGGCGGATTTGTCGCGTCTCATGCAAGTGGTCAAAAAGGGCGGGCATCCGTTCTTTGAGGAAGGCAAACGGGTATCCGCACGCAATTCCGAGGACAGTCTCAAGCTGCGGCTCGCCGACGTTGATGCCGTCGTGCTCATCAACGGGGTTGAGGGCACGATGCGAGCAGCCGAGGCGGCCGAGGCGGCCGGGCTGCCGGTCTTCCCCATCGCGCAGACCGGCGGGGCCGCCCTGGAATATTACCTGCGGTTGGCCGAACGGCGACCGTTCGGACGCGCCGGGACGCCCACCGAGCGGTTTGCGTTGCTCAACGAAGAAGTCCCCGCCGCCATCGACCTGTTGTTTCATGTCCTGCAGCATTGGAAGTGGAGCGCCGCCCCGCCGTCCGCCGCCGTTTCAGAATCGGGAACAACGTCCGCCGCAGGCCGGTCCAAGACCCGCCCGGCCAAGCCGACAAGAAAGCTCCCGGCCAGGAAAAAGAAATGACGCCGGCCGGTCCCGCGCCGACGCTCAGGCCGATGCGGGGCGGAACGCCGCCCGCACTCCGAGCAATCCCCCCTGGAGCGGCGTCGCCGTGCTCACTTGATGCAGACCGAACCCCCACAGCAAGACCTTCAGATAATCGCCGAGTCCTCCCCAGGTCGGCGCATCGACGTAAAACAGTTCCATCCCCAGCAGGATCGTGAACACGGAGATGCAGACCCACACGAGCTTGTCCAACCCGCCCAGTTTCCACGTTAACCGTCCCAGGCTCGGCCGGGCCGCCTTTGCGTCCTGCCCCCGCAGCAGGGGGAGTAGTTTCTCGACCGTCGGGCCGAAAAACCTCGTCACCTGCGGGGCTGCCTCCTCGGCGGCGGATTCCTCCGCGCCGTCGGCCATCCTGGAAAAAGCCTCCGCCGCTTCCCGGTAGTCCGTGTTCGCCTCCTGTAGCTTGCCCTCCCGGAGCTTGGCCGGGACGCCGCCGGCCTTCGCCGCCTGCTCGTCGAGCCGGTCCAGCAGCGTTTGCTTGCGATCCGCGTTCAGGCCGGAGTTGCTCTGCCATTTCTCTCGCTGGAGCTTCATCACGTCGCCCAGGCGGGCGGCGGCCTCGCGCAGATAGTGGCCGAACGCGTCCTCGTACGCTTCCCGCGCGGCGTCGGCGTCCTGCGGGTCGGCCGCGTGGAGTTCCGCGATGACCTGCGTTTTGAACTTGTTCCACTCCTCTGCGGTGGAGAAGCCGGGCGGCTGTTTTTGTGTGTTCAGGGCACGCTCGAACTCACGCGCCAGCGCCCGCACGTAAGCCGCGTTCACGGCGGGAAAGTCCGCGCGCAACTTTTGGATATCCGTTTCGGCGCGGAGTTTTTTGATGCTCGCGACGATCTGGTTCCATGCCTCCTGGTCCGCCGTGTCGGACGAGTCGCGCCGGGCCTCGGCGTCCAGGCGCATGGCGTCGAGCGTCTGGTCGATCTCGTCCCTGACCGCCGGGCCGATTTCGCTCTGGAGCTTGGCCAGGGCGTCGCGCTGGGTGTCGAACTGGCTGCTCGCGCTCAACGCGTCGGACCTGAGGTAGTCGGCCGCCGTGCTCAACCTCGCAGCGAACTTGGCCTGGAGCGTCTCCGACAACCCCGCCACTTCCCGGCTGACCGCCGCCCAGATCTCGAAAAGCCGGAGCTTCTCGCCGGCGTCCGTGAGCGCCGGCCAGAGGTCGGGCTGCGGACGCGGCGGGTCTTGCAGGATCACGTCCCCGAGCGTCCCGCGCTGGCGGGCCACGCGGCTCCAGAGGTCGTCCAGCCGGCTCTTCTGGTGCGCGAAGATTTCGCCCTCCTCCCCTTGGAACGGCGCGAGGCGCTTGGCGATCACCGTCGCGTTGTCGTCGAACTCCAGCAGGGTGCGCTGCTGCTGGAGGCGCGGACGCGAAAAGCGCGTGTACAATGCCACCAGGGTCGATAACACCACGCCGACCACGATGAGGAAGACTGCGACCCACCACCGCTCGCGCACCAGCACCACCACGTCCTGATCGAACGGGTCCGCGTCCAGCGGCGCGACGCGCACCGTCGCCTTGTATTCGCCGGCCTCGCGCACGTCCTGCAACCGGACTGTCACCGGACGCGGGTTTTGCGGCGTGACCTCGAAGGAGGTGGCGGCGGCACCATTGTCATCGAGGGTGACGACCGCGCCCTGGTATTCCGCCCGCACGAAGGCTTCCTTGCGCTTGAGGCCCAGCCCGGCGAGCGTCACGCTGGCGACGGTGTCGCCCCCGCCGTCGGCGGCATGCAGGGTCATCCACAGCGGCACGTCGCTGCCGGTGAACGGGCCGATCTCCCCACGGCCGGCGCTGATCGCCAGAACCTTGACCGGCTGGGTGCGTTGCGCGCGCGTGAGCGTCAGGTGCGTGGATTCCACCCGGCCGCCGTAGGAGAGCCGCAGGTCGGTCGTGTATTCGGTGGCGCGCGGCAAGTCGGCGCGCAGGGTGACGCGCGTCGGTGCGCCGGGAGACGGCGGCGGGGTGATCCGGCCGCCGGGCGTGACGGTCAGCGGGATCGCCTCTCCGTCCGAGGCGACCAGCGGGCCGGCCTCGATCTGCAAACCGTCGATGGCGGCGGCGGATGTCGGCTCGATCAAGAGGTCCCGCGTGAACGCGCGGCGGGTCGTTTTCAGCGCGAGTTGCCCGTCCTTGGACGTGCCGACGAAATGCAGCGACGGCGGCGGGTAGCGGTCGATCTCGAAGGTGCAAACCGGCGGCAAGCCGTCGTTCGTCACGGCGTACAACTGCCCGACAAAGTGTCCCGGCTGGTCGCCGGGCAGGGTGATATCCACCACCGCCCCCACGGGCACGTCCTGCGCCGGCAAGGGCGGCACGTTGTCCAGCTTGACCGCGCCGTCCACCGGCGTGACGCCATCCGCCGCGAAGAGTTGCCCGAGGAATTTTTGCGACGGGATCGGCTGGTCGCCTGACTGACGTACGAGGACCGGCGTCAGGAACCGGGTGGTGGCACCGGAAATACGCAAAGCGATCTTGCCGGGTGTGGCGTTCCCGACGGCCTGCCGGACCGAGACCGTCACGCGTGCCGGCGGAGCCGGATCCGCCCGCGCGAGCAAGCCGTGCAGGCTGGCCAGGCAAACGGCGGCCAACCACCCCCTCCGGCCCGTGCGTGAGCGCCTGTCGCCCGGTTGGCACGTTAAACGTTCATCGGGACCCATGACTTGCACCCGCGCTTCCACGATGCGGATAATGAGGGGTTTATGCAATAGTCGTCAAGGATTTGCGGAATCTACCCGCACCACTTCCGCGCAATGCTTAATCCCCCTCCAGGGCTTGAAGCTGCCGGCGGTCGAGCACGCGCCCGGTTTTCAACAGCTCACGCCGCAGCCCGCGCTTGAGATGGCGCAAGCCAATGGGTCTGCTCTCCTCGGCCGCGATGAAGGCAGCGCTCAGCACGCTGTTGCGAATCTCGCCGCCCGAAATTTCGTAATCCCGGGCGAGTTCCTCCAAGTCGATTTCTTTTTCCTTGTCGGCCATGCCGGGCAGCATTCCTTCCCAAATGCGGCGGCGCTCGGCGGCCTCGGGCATCGGGAAGTCCAGGATGAAATGGAACCGGCGGATGAAAGCTTCATCCAGATCGCCGATGCGGTTCGTCGAGAGAACGGTGGTGCCCAGGTGTTCTTCCATGCGCTGGAGCAGATAGCCGATCTCTAGGTTCGCGTAACGGTCGTGCGCGTCCTTGACCTCGGTGCGCTTGCCGAAAAGCACGTCGGCCTCGTCGAAGAAAAGGATCGCGCCACTCACCTGCGCGCTGTCGAAGAGCGCTGAAAGGTGTTTTTCCGTTTCGCCGATGTACTTGCTCATCACCCGGGATAGATCGACGCGGAACAGATCCAGGCCCAACTCGCGCGCGAGCACCTGCGCCGCCATCGTCTTGCCCGTGCCGGGTTCGCCAGCAAAGAGCAGGGTCAGGCCACGGCCCAGCGCCAGCCGGCGCTCGAAGCCCCAGTCCTCGAAAACCCGGCGGCGGTTGCGCATCCACGCCGCCGCGAGGTCGAGTTCCTGCATCAACCCGGGCGGCAGCACGATGTCCGTGCGGGTATAGGGCTGCGTCAGGCGCTGCGCCGTCGGGCCCATCGCCGCCGTGCCGATCTCCCGGCAGGCGCGCGCGAGCGACTCGAAATCCGGCGTGCCGCCGCTCTCCCGGCCCGCCGTGGCGCGCCGCACCGCCCGGGCGATGGCTCCCGGCTGGAAATCGTAGCGGCTGGCCAGCGCGGACCGTTCGGCGTCGGTGACGGCTCCGGCGGGCAGCAGCCGCTGCCACAACGCTTCGCGCTCGCCCACGGCGGGAATCTGGAAACCGACGACAGCCGGCTCGACGGGCGCGCCGGCGCGGACGGTTTCCGCGAGGGCGGGGGGCAGCGTCAGGATCGACGGCCGGCCCCCCGCCGCCAGAGCCGGCCAGAGGTCGGCGTAATCAGCGTTGCGCACCCGGTCCGTCAGTCTCACGAGCAGGACGGCACCCTGCCAGCAGGCTTCCCGGGCGGCGGCGGCCAGGCTCCCGGCCCGGTCCACTTGATCCGGTTCCCAGGCCGTCTCGACGAGCGACCAGCCCCGCCGCGCGCAGGCGGCGTGGGCCAGGGTGGCGCGGCCCGCGCCGGCCGCGCCGACCAGCATCAGCGGCGGTCCGTCCTCGGCTTGGCTAGCCCAGCGATCCAGCGCCGCGAACAGCGCGCCGTCGCGCAGGGCGGGTCCCGGCCGCAGGAACAGCCAGCTTCCTTCCTTGCGCCGATCCGCCAGCCCGGCATCGCCCAGGATGCGCACGTGGCGCGACACCCGCGGCTGGCTCTGCCCC
>CALMVM010000090.1 GCA_937873255.1 uncultured Verrucomicrobiota bacterium
CCCCGCTCACTCCCCGGGGGAGCGGCAACGCAGTCTCCTACCCGCGCGCGCGCCACCAGCAGGAATGCGTCCGCCCGCTCGGTTACAAGGAGGGCGATTTCCCCGCCGCCGAGGCCGCCGCGCGCGAATCCCTCGCCCTGCCCGTCTACCCGGAATTGACGGCCGACGAACAAAACGTTGTGGTTGCAGCCGTTGCCGACTTCCCCTTATAACTCTCGCCCAACCGCGCTCTACCCGTCCCGATGAACGAACCTTACCCGCCCGCTCCCGGCTATTCCAACCAACCCGGCTACCCGCCGCCGCCCCGGCAGGGCATGGGCTGTTTCGCCAAGGGCTGCCTGACGGTGGTCGTCGTCGTCATGCTTCTGATCATGCTCTCAGGCATCGCGGGCTGGTATTTCTTCCGCAATTTTCCGTCGTTCATCTCCCAGAAGCCGGTGGCGATCCACACCTACCAAGCCACGGACGAGCAGTACCAGGAGGTGGTCGGGCGGTACAAGGCGTTCGTGCAGGCGCTCAACGCCGGGCAGGCGGCCACGTTCTCGCTTTCGGGCGACGACCTGAACACGCTCATCGCCCGCGACCCCGAGTTCAAGAACGTGCGCGGCAAGATGTACTTCGACGTGAAGGACGGCGAAATCGTCGCCGAAACGTCCTTCCCCATCGACGACAAGAACCGCCCCGGCCAGACGCAGGGGTACTTCAACGGCCGGGTATTCTTCACCGCCTCGTACAGCGGCGGGGAAGCGACCATGCACGTGCGCAAGGTCGAGTCGCTGGACGGCAAACCCATGTCGGACGGGCTGTTGTGGATGTTCAACAAGATGGACGTGGGCAAGGTCTTCACCGAGGTCATGCGCGACGAACGGCGCAAAGGCACCGCGTGGGCGGAGGCGATCAAGCGGGTGCAAAAGGTCGTCGTCGAGAAGGACCACATCGTCGCCACGGCGGTCGAAGGCACGCCGTCGTTGAACCCGGTTCCCCTGCCCGACCAGTCGCCGGAGCCGGTTGCGAGCCCGAGCAATTCGGAGTAGGTTGGGGACCGTGCGGCGCAGGCCGCCGCTTCCCCCAACCGCATGTTCGACGTTCGAGAAAAACCGAAGTCCGTCACCCGCGCGCTGCTCGTCGGCGCGTGGTGGAAGCCGCAGACGGTCGAGGAAGCACGCAGCCTGCTCGACGAATTGGCCGAACTCGTCGATACCCTCGGCCTGACCGTCGCCAGCGATGTCCTCGCCAAAATCGAACGGCCGCAGGCGGCGTATCTGATCGGCTCCGGCAAGGCGGAGGAGATTGTCACGCAGGCGAAGGCGACCGAGTGCGACGTGATCATCTTCGACAACGAATTGACTCCCGGCCAGCAGCGCAAGTGGGAGGAACTCAGCGGCCTGGCGGTGATCGACCGGGAAGAAGTCATCCTCGATATCTTCAATGGCCGCGCGCGCACGAACGAGGCGCGCCTCCAGGTCGAACTCGCCCGCATGGAGTATTCCCTGCCGCGCCTGGCGCGTCTATGGGGGCATCTCAGCCGTCAGCAGGGCGGCGGTCTCGGCGGCAAGGGCGAGGGCGAGAGCCAGCTCGAAATCGACCGACGCCTCGTGCGCCGGCGCATCGATAACGTGAAGGCCGAGTTGGTGGAGGTACGCAACCGCCGCGCCACGCAGCGCAAGCAGCGCGAACGCACCCCGGTGCCCCACGCCGCCATCGTCGGCTACACCAACGCGGGCAAGTCGTCGCTGCTCAAAAAACTTACTGGCGCGGACGTGCTCGTGGAGGACAAACTGTTTGCGACGCTCGACCCCACCACCCGGCGCATCGACTTGCCGGGCGGCCAGCCGCTTCTGTTGACGGATACGGTCGGCTTCGTGCGGAAACTTCCGCACCGGCTCATCGAGGCGTTCAAGGCCACGCTGGAAGAGGCGCTCCTTTCCGATTTCCTGGTGCATCTGCTCGACGCCAGCCAGCCGGAGATTTTTGCCTTTCACCGCACGACGATGGACGTGCTGGCCGAACTCGGCGCGCAGGAAAAACGCATCCTGACCGTGTTCAACAAGATCGACCTGCTCGCCCCGGACGACGGGACGCTCACCGGCCTGCGGCGGCACTTTCCCGACGCGCTCTTTATCTCCACGCGCACCGGCGCGGGCCTCGAAGAATTGCTCGGGCGCATGGCCGACCAGCTCGCCAGCCGCATCGAGTCCGTCGAACTGCTCCTGCCGCCGGACCGTGGCGACGTGCTCGGCAGCCTCCACCGTACAGGGCAAGTGCTCTCGACCGAGTACACGGACGCTGGGGTTCACGTCCGCGCGACCGTCCCGCTCAAGCTGCTGGGCAGCCTCGCGCCGTACCGCGTGGACGGCGGCGCGCCGACGGCGGCCGAAGCGCCGGTTGTCGCATCCCCTTCGCTGAGCGGGGTTTGAGAGAGCGCCGATTTTTCGGCTCGACACCCGACCCGCTCCGGTGATAAATCCGCCGGACATCGGGCCATGAAAGTTTTTCTCTTGCTGCTCGTCCTGGTGCTGGCCGGGGCCGGGTTTTACAAATTCTATCTCAAGGACCATCCGCCCGCATGGCTGCGCGCCTCGGAGGAATCGTCCTCGTCGAAGGCGGACACCAGTTCCGCGCCGGTCGGCAAGAAGGATTTCAAGGAGGTAAGCATTCTGTTGCAAGGCGATATGGATCACATTCCCGTGAACCTGCGCGACGCCCGGCAGATGCCCTCGCACGCGTTCGACATCAAGTCGCGCGTGGCCCCGTACATCCAGATGCACGAGGAATATAAGACGCTGACCTTCGTGTGCGACACGATCATCGGAGCGGACCAGAATTTCGGCGAACGGCAAGGCAAGTGCGGCCTCGGTCAGGCCGGCCCGGGAGCCTCGGCGCACGACCGGGCGCAGGCGGCGGCCGGGATGAACACCGCCGTGTACCAACAGCAGGAACCTCTCTGGGAAGCCCGCCGGCGGCAGGCCGATTCCGACGTGCGGTCAAAGCTGGCAACCCTGGAAAACCACCGGCTCTAAGCATCTGCGAGAAGGCAACACGGTAGTTTGAGGCCAACGGTGTTGAGGAGGGCGTGGCGGTGGCGCGGAGCGTGGCGAAGTTTTCGTGCGCGCCGGCGGGCAGCCAGTGGTGTTCGCGCAGGCTCCAGAGCGTTTCGATGCGGTTGAGGTGCGGGCGGTGGGGCGGCAAAAACAACCGGCGCAGGCCGCGCTGCCGCCAGGCGGCGCGCCGGGCTTTTTTGGCCAGGCGCGAGCGGTGGCAGGGGCCGTTGACCAAACTCAGGATGCTCGGGCGGCGCAAGGCTGGCAGCAAGCGCGCTGCCAGCGCCGCGATGAACTCGGCCGCGCCCAGGCGGCCGTCCGGCGCAAGACCTTCTTGAGCGTGTCGTGGCAGGCGAGTTCTGGCGCCGCCCTTTTGTTTTGGCCAGCGCACGCCCCACGCCGGTCGGTTGTTCGGCTGCCGCGGCGAGCGGCAAGCACGCGCCAGAATCCCACATACCCGCGCCGCGCCAGCTCCCCGACGACGGCGGCAAGATCGTGCCCGTCATTGGAATGGAGTAGAGCCACAACGTTTTCAAGCACCACCTAAAGGAGTTGAATTTCTTCGAGGATGCGAAGGACCTCATAGAAAAGGCCGCTTCGCTTTCCGCGTAATCCTTGCCGCTCGGATCGGCTGCCGGCGACGCTGATGTCCTGGCAGGGAAATCCTGCGGTAATGCACTCGACGCGGCAGAGGTTGTGTCGGCCGACTTCGCACACATCCGTGTGACGGGCGGCTCCGGGAAATCTGTCAGCAAGAACAGCCCGGTTGGTGGGATTGAGTTCGACCTGCCAAGCTGTGGCCCAGCCGGCTTGCTCGAAGCCGAGGTCGAATCCGCCGATGCCTGCGAAGAGACTGCCGAGGGTTTTGGGTTCATAATGGTCCCCCGGTGCGCAGATGGAGTTCTGGACGGATGATTTTGTCGTTTGAATCAAAGCATAAACGTTTGCGCCCTCTGCGCTGAGAAGACCGGAATGTTGACGCCAGCGTGTTAAAACCGGTTTTCTGGACAACATTATTCCGTGTGCCCGCCGAAAATAGTTGTCTCAAACCTGTCGGACTAGGGCCTGTTCACACTATCGGAGGGCATCGAAGATCAGTGCGAGGTGAACGAAGGCGAGGAAGATGACGTCGAGTTTGTCGTAGCGGGTGAACACGCGCCGGTAGCCTTTGAGCCGGCGAAAGAGCCGCTCGACCTCGTTGCGGCGGCGGTAGGTGAGGCGGTCGTACTCCCAGGGTTCGACCCGGTTGGGGTTGGGCGGCGCGACGGGCGCAAAGCCGAGTTCCTCAGCCAGGCGACGCGTCTCGTTGCCTTCGTAGGCGCGGTCCATGCACAGCAGGCAACCCAGCCAGGGCGCGGGTCCGTGCGCGCGCAGCAGTTGGCGGCCCTGGGGCGCGTCGCCTGCCTGGCCGGGCGAGAGCGCCAGTGTCAAGGCGTAGCGAGCAGTCGTGGACACCAGATGAACCTTGGTGTTCCAACCGCCCCGGCTCTTGCCAATGGATTGCGGCCCGTTTTTTTTCGTGCCCCGGTGCCGTCGGGATGGACCTTGATGCTGGTGCTGTCCAGGCTGACCACCTCGATCTTGATGGAGAGGATCTGTTCCTCTTGCAAGCGCGTGAACACCCGCTCGATGACCCCCTTTTTGCTCCAGCGGTTCAGACGCGTGTAGATCGTGTGCCACCGGCCAAAGGCCTTGGGCAGGCCGCGCCACTTGCAGCCATGCTCCAGCGCGTAGAGCAGCGCGTTGAGCAGCACAAAGTTGCCGATGCGCACGTTGCCGCGCTGGCGCGGCAGGCAGTCCTTGATCCGGTCGTATTGTTCGCGGCTGAGTTCCATCGCCGCAGCTTGCCCAAAACGTGCGGCTTTGACAAGTAGTGTTAACAGACCCTAATCCCCCGCACCCCAAACTGGCGGCGACCGGCGCAACATGCATAAGTGGCGTGTTTTCAACGTAACGCCGCCAAATACCGCCTTTTTTAGCGTCTCAGACCGAACAGGACATCCCTGTGCGCACGGTGCGTCTCGCCGGAAAAGCGACGGACGGCTCGGAGAGCCATCCCTACCTACTGGACGAGCGCCTGCGGCGCGCCCTGCCCATCAACCAACCTGCACGGCGGTGTATGGTACGGCGTGGTCGGGACCGCCAACCAGCGTTTCCGCTCGAGTCCCATGATGCTCACTACAACTGGCTCCCGAGTTGCCATCGACTCGCCCGCGAAAAACAAAAAGGCCGGGCTTTGTGGGCCCGGCCTTTTCTAGTTAGGTTCGCTCTACGTCGCGCTTAGAACTTCTTCGTGATGACGAAGTAGTACCGGCGCTGGTACGGGTCGTAGATCGACGCGTCCGTGTTGGTCGCATCGGGCGAGCCCTGGATCAACGGAGGCCGGGCGTTGGTGACGTTGTTGATACCGAACGACAGCTTCAAGCCGTCGAACCAATGGAACGACATCATCTTCTTGGCCACATCCTTGCTGACCACCTGCTTGCCACCGTCCTTCGCGTCCTTCGGCGCGGGGGCCGGGGCCACGTCGGTCGGCTTGTTCAGGCCGAACTCGTAGGCGAACAGCAGGTCGATGGTGTAGTAATCGCGGATCTTGCTCAGGCTGTACCGATCCTTGTTTTGGTCGATACCACCCTGACTCGGATCGAGCGAGACGTTGTGAGCGTCACGCACCGACGGAGTGTAGTTCCCCAGTGCCGAAGCGGTGAAGCCTTGGAACTTGTATTCCACTGTGGGGGTCAGGTGGTAGTCAGCCACCTCGCCAGCCTGGCCGGTATAGAAGCCGATGATGTTGAAGTACGGCGAGAAACCGAACGACTGCACCTTGTACTGGAGGTAGTAGGTGCCGTCGAGGCCGATGTTCATCGAGCCGTACTTGCCGAAGTCGTGCGAGTAGTGAGCACCGAAATCGATGCCACCGATGCGCGCGCCACCGAGGTTTTGCGTGTTGTCGACCACGTAGGCGAGCGGCAGGTTGCCCGCGAGCTGGCCGGGAGCAGGCGTCGTCGTAAACTGCGGGCCGGTGAAGCTTTGGGCACGCACCAGGCTGGCGAACGGAGACGCCGAGCCGAGGCTGTTGACGCTCTGCAAGATGATCGTGTCATCGATCCCACCGATCAGGTTCGTCTCCTCCACGTGGAAGAAGTCGGCGTTCAGGGTCAGACCCGGAACCTGATGGGGCGAGATCACGATGCCGGCCGTATAGGTATCCGCCCGCTCGTTGCCGAGGTTCGGGTTGGACCCACCGGTTTCCTGCGCCTGCTCGGAACCCTGGCCGAGGTTGATCGAGCTGGAGAAGCCCGAGCTGGCCGGCCCGCTGGTCTGGTACAGCGTCGGAGCGATGAAGCTCTTCGAGAACGTACCGCGCAACGCGATGTCCTTGATCGGACGATACACGAAGCCGACCTTCGGCACCCAGGTGCTGTTACCCGGGTCGTAGTCCTCGAAGCGGCCCGCGCCGTCGAGGTCGAGCGAGTAAACCCCCGGGATGTGCATGTCCGGCCCGATGATCGGGATCTGGACTTCCGCGAAGCCCGCCGTCACGTCACGACCTACGTCGATGTTGCCGATGGGCACCGAACCCACGAAGATGTTCTGCGGATCGACGTTCGCCTTGAGCGACTCATGACGCCATTCGCCACCCGCCGCGACGCCGAGCGGACCGGCCGGCAGGTTCACGGGGAAAGCCGTGATCTTGCCGTCGAGGCCCCGGAACTTCGTCTCGAAGTAACGGATGTCCGTGCCGAACACTCCCACGAGAGAGGCCGGATTGGGGTTCCGCGAGAAGAAGTCCAGCGCCGGTTGCAGGTTGCCGCCAACCTTCGAGAACGGACCATTGACCGTGCCGGCCGGATATACAACGCCTGCGGCGGCACCGGGAATCTGCGCGCCGGCCGCCAACGGATTGCCGGCCGCGTCGAAACCGCCCGCGATGGCGGCCTCAATGTTAGGACCGTTGATCAGGTTGAAGTTCTTGAACGTCAACTCATCGCGGCTGCTATTCATCGCCACTTCGTAGTTGTAATTCGGAATGATCTCACCCTTCAAGCCAGCAACAACCCGATAGAAATCGGTGTCCTGACGGAAGACACGCGGATTATTGACGAACCGATTGTTCACCAGGAACAGGTTCGCACCGCTGAGCGTCGTGCCGTCCGCCGTGCGGCCGAACGGATTGAACGGGGCGAGAGCCGGGATGAACAAATTCGTGCCGCCGAAGTTCTGCGCGTTGGAAAGGGGCTGCGCATTGAGGTAGCTCTGACTGTAGTTGCTGGAATACAGGAAGTCGGCGAAGGCCACAACGTACTTGTCGTACAACTGACGGTCGGCGGAGGCGAACACGCTCAGGCGGTTCTGATCCAACGTAATGCTCGTTGCACGGGACAAGTCAAAGACGTTGCCAAGCGCCGCAGCCCCGATCGGGGTGTACGTGCCGGCAGCGACCGTATTGATGGTGGTAGTAGGTTGCAGGCCGGGATTTGCCGGGTTCGTCTGCACCGGGCTGCTCAACGCCGGATTGAGGATGTAGCGCGAGGTGGAAGTACGGACCACACCCGCAAAGGTCGTTGTACCGAACGACGGCTGCGAGAAGTCGCGCTCGCGGTTGAAGATCGGCTGCTGCTCGACGTATTCCGCGCCGACCACGACATGGGTCTTCGCGTCGCCGAGGCCGAAGATCGCGCTGTAACGCTGATCCTGCACGTCGGCCATCTCCGTCTCGCCGTAGCGGGCGGAAAACTCGAAGCCTTGGAACTCCTGGTCGAGGATGACGTTGATGACGCCGCCGACGGCTTCCGTGCCGTAGATGGCCGAAGCACCGTCCTTCAGGACTTCGATGCGCTTGACCAGAGCGGACGGGAAAAGGTTCACGTCCGTGAACGAGCCACCGCCAGCCGCCGCCGCCGAGGCGTCCGTCAGACGACGGCCGTCAAGGAGGACGAGCGTTTGCAGGCCGTGGATGGAAACGGAGGAACCGCCGAGCGTGCTGCCCGAGGCGATGGACGCGTTGGACTGGCCGAGGTTGCCGCCGCCCGAACTGATAGCCGGGGTGGAGGCGGTCAGCACGGTGAGCAAGTCTTCCTCGCCGGTGCGGTCGCGCGAGGCCTGGTCAACGGTGTCCACAGGGGCAGTGCCCACTTCTAACGAACAGGGGATGATCGAGCCGATGATGGTCC
>CALMVM010000091.1 GCA_937873255.1 uncultured Verrucomicrobiota bacterium
TCGCTGGCGAGGGCATCGGGCTTCTCGTGGCAGCTCGGTTCGCCTGGTGGGCCAGCGTACATTTGTTTCGGGCGTTGCCGACTTCGGCTCTACGGCTTGCCCCTTTGGGCTTTGGTGCTTTCCTGCTTCTGGAAGCGAGTGTCAGCGCCTTGAGCCTTCCATCAGCCATCAAGCTGGCGCGGGAGAACCAGATCATCACCGGCCAGATTCGCGGGGTTTACCCACAGAACCATGGCACGGTCACCTACACTTACACGGTCAACGGTCGGCGCTTCGACGCCAGCGGTAGCCCGGAGAATCTCGCGGTGCTTCACCCTGGCTCACTCGTCCGGGTTTATTACGTTCCCAGCAAGCCGACTTTGAGCATCCTGCGTGAGCCGCAAGGTGAGCTTCTCCACACAATCCTGAGCAACTTGATTTTCGGGATGTTCCTGTCTGTCGCTCCTTTTTTGCTCATGGCTGTCAGAAGTCTGATTGAGACACACCTACCGGCCAAGTGAATCGGTTTATAATCAATGGTTGCAGGTGGTCTATCACATGCCGCCGAAGTAAGCCGAGCAACCGCTCGACGGAATCGTCAGTTTCCTTTCCAAGCCATGCAACCGCCGAAGCAATAGTTGATTGAGTATAACCGCTCGCTTTCGTACCTCTTTGTCATCATCATTGCTGCACACCCTGGCGGCTTCGGACCACGAGGAGGAACGTGCGGCGGCCATGACCGCCATCTTGAAGTTGGGATTGTCGGCGCTCGCTCCTCTACGCACCGTCGAGACGGCGTTGCCGACTGGCGACTCGGCGCGTCCCCGCCTGGAAACCATGGAACACTCCCTCGCTTGCACGGTAACAGAGGCAACGCTGGAGAACGTGCCGGATGGTGCCGCCGAATGGCAGCAGGACGCGCAGGCGCGGCTGGATAAACTGAAGGGCGAACCGCTGACCTCCGAGAAGTTTGTCGCGCTAGTGATTGCGTCGGCTGGCAAAGTTCCGGCGGGTGCGAGCGGGTTTGAACTCGGTGCCGCTCGCGATGAGGACCTCACGGGCGTCCGCCTCGTGCTCAAACTGCTGACCCGTCACGAAGATGGCACGGACACGTCATCGAAGGCCACGAACGAACACGTTGCGTTGGCCGGCGAAAGTCTGCATTCATCATACGGCAGCAGCAGCATGGATCACCTCCAAGAAGCAAAAAGCTACAAGGAATTTTCACGCGTGGCGGACCGTGCGCTCGGTGCGGCGGCGGACCAACCATTTTCGTTGATGTTCTCCTTGAACGGAAAATAATCGGTGCGGCGGCGGGTTCATTGACAATGCTAAATGTGCGCCTGCCCATCGGCACGCCTTTATGACACTGCATACTGGGTTTCGCTTGTTCCAGCGTAGGCACCCGAGGATGCGCGGTCTTGGACGATGCGGACCAACCTACTTTGACGATGCACTCTGCCGACAACATGCCTGCCGCGACGGGGCTGATTCGCCCTGCCTTACCGCCGGCTCTGGTCGTCATCTGTGGCCTGCCCGGCGCGGGCAAGACGACGCACGCGCGCCGCTTGGAAGAAGAGATGAACGCCATCCGCTTTTGCCCGGACGAGTGGATGCAAGCCCTCGGCATCGTGCTCGAAGACGAGGGACGCCGCGAGCGGATCGAGCAGTTGCAGTGGACAGTGGCGAAGCGCCCGCTGCGGCTCGGCCAGTCTGTGTTGATCGAGTGGGGCACCTGGGGCCGCTCGGAACGAGACCATCTGCGTGAAGTAGCCAAGGGGCTCGGTGCACAGGTGGAACTCCATTACCTGACCGCGCCGCTGACGGTGCTCTTTGAGCGCGTGCAACGCCGGGGGATGGAAGAGACGCCGATCACCCGCGAGGACATGGAGCGGTGGGCGCGCTTGATCGAAGTTCCGGCCGCCGACGAGATGAACCTGTTTGACCGCGCTTTGATGATAGAGTCATGAAGGCCCTACTTGACCACATGCGCCCGCCACCCGGTGGGCCATCGGTTTGCAGGAGGCACTCGCAGTGCTCTCCACGGTCGCCAACCGCTTTCCGACGTGCGCGATGATCCTCTACAACCTGGCCTGCTACGCGGCGCAGCTTGGGCACCTCGACTCCGCACGGGCGCGGCTCGCCGAGGCGATCAGGCTGGATTCGGCGTACCGCGCGCTGGCGTTGGCCGACCCCGATCTGGTGAAATTACGCGGGGAGCTGAGCGTGTGAACGGCGGTGGACGACGAAAGTCAAGCCCGCCCCGCCAAAGCACAGCAATGTCCAAGCAGACGGCTCGGGCACGTTCGTGGTGAAGCTGCCAATTGTCCGATCGTCAAAACCGATCTGCGCTGAAAAATCCGCCCCGGGGCTGGCGGCGGTCACGCGGTCGGAAAAGATCAATTGATAGGTGTAATTGTGGCCTGCGCTAAGCGTGTTCGCGGGAAGCGTCAGCGAGGTCGTTGTAGATGGCTGAAAGCCGAAGTCATACACGACCGCGCCGGACAGTGTATCGAATACCGTCAGGAAAGTATCCGCTTCGCTAGCCAAAGCGTCCGGGGTGAAAATGCTAAGTTGAAACGTGAACGGCGCGGCGGGGTTCATTCCCTGCAGAGCTGAATAGTTGATGCCCGTCAGGTACGGAAGCGTGTGCGCATAAGCATTTGCCGTGTAGTTGAAGGAGGTGGAAAGCGGGCCGCCGCTTCCCGTTGTGTTGAATCGATAACTCCCGGTCGGGAAAGCGGCGTCCATCGCCGCCTGGCTCGGCAGAAATGATGTCGAATAACCGTAAACGGTCGGTGCGCTCTGCGTCAGCGTCGCTGGGGAGGCAGGCCCGGGATAGACCGCCTGGACAGACGTAAACTCGTTCGCCACCGTGGAAAACAGGTTGAAAGTGAGAAAGGAGAGATCGTAGGCCGCCGCGCCATTCCCAGTCTGGACATAGTTATTGTTCCTGAACATGTCCACGAAGGAGATGTCCGCGCGCGCTGGGATGACCGCCGCAGTCACAAACAGTAGGGTGGCTACGAGTTTGGTGAACGAGCGAGTTTTCATGACGTGCTGGTTATTCAGAGGGTTGCTTTTCATATTTTCGGACT
This sequence comes from uncultured Verrucomicrobiota bacterium, assembly GCA_937873255.1. Taxonomy (GTDB): domain Bacteria; phylum Verrucomicrobiota; class Verrucomicrobiia; order Chthoniobacterales; family SZAS-18; genus CAHJWO01. The sequence goes on from CALMVM010000091.1 coordinate 3,078, forward strand.
TGTTCATATTGAACAGAGTTATCCAGCCCTTGAAACTACGTGCTGCCTAGCCGGTCGGACAATACTCCGAACGCAGTAGTCATCGGGCCGCTCCTCCCCGGTTTGATTTTGGTTC
>CALMVM010000092.1 GCA_937873255.1 uncultured Verrucomicrobiota bacterium
CCAGCCGCGAGACGCTTCATTCAGCAGGACTCGGGCGCAGGCGCGCGCGGCGCAACGGCAACAGGCCGACCCCTTCACCGTCCACCGACCCAAAATTGTCGCACGCGTGCGCAACAAGGTCGCCAGCGCCCCCGGCGCGCAACTCGGCGCCGACCCGGACACCGTCCCGCCCGAACTCGCCGACCAGACCGCGCTGCTCATCGCCCACGCCATCGTGCTGCCGCTCTCCACCGCCAACCCCAACCTGCTCAACGCCGACCTGCGCGCCGCCGTCGCGCGCGCCGAACAAGACCTCCTGGATGCCGCCGCCGGCCGCCTCGCCGTCTCGCTGCCCGCCGATCCGCTCGGCGCGAGCCCCGTCGCTTCCGCCGGCGCGATCCAGATCGTCGGCGTCAACCCCAGGGAGGCCACGCGCGAGTCGTTGCGCGGCCTGTGACCGACAAAACTTCGTCCATCCCGTGAACTCGAAAATCGACCTGCTCAAGGAACGCGCCGCCACCCACCTGCGCGGCCTCGCCGACTTCGACGGCATCAACGTCGTCACCTACAACACCGGCGACCTGCAATCCTCCATCGACGCTTCCGTCAACACCAACGGACTGTGCGTCCTCGTGACGGTTGCGCACGTCGTACCGAGCGCGTACCCGACGCGCGTGCCGTTTTTCGAGCCGGTGGCCATCGACATCAGCATCGTCGAAAACCTCCTCGTCAACACCGGTCCCGGCGGCACGCACGCCAACGCCTTCGCCCTGGCGGAAGCCGCCGCGCGCGCCCTGCAAAACTGGTGCCCGCTCGGCGACGACCCCGCCAACCGTTATTTCGTTTTGCGTTGCGACGCGCGCGGTTTCACCGAGGTCACGGCTCCGGTGTCCCTGTCGGCCATCAACAACGTCGAGACCCTCAACAGCGTCCTCCGGGCCGTCAGCGCCTCGTCCTCGCAGGGGCTCTGCATCGTCAGCGCGCGTTTCGCCGTTCCCTGCCTGGCGACGTGAGGGCAGTCGCACCGCGCCGCCGCAACCAACCACCCACACCCCGCACCCCGTCCCCATGCAACTCGAAGGCACCACCATCCGCATCGCCTGCAACCAGGCCGCCCGCGATTCGTTCGTCAACACCCTCGGCGGCCAGCCGCCCACGATCCCCCGCGCCGGCTCGGTGCGGATGCCGTGCGCGATCTTCCTCGACGACCCGAGCGTCCCCGACCACCTGCTCACCGACCTAGGCAACCTCGACGCGGCGCATTGCGTCATCCGCGCGGGCGACGCCGCCGGCACGGTGCTCTTCGAGCAGGTCGTGCCCGCCGCGCGCTTCAACCCGGGGCTGACGTTCGCGCAGTGGACGGCGGGGACGGCGGCACATTTCGAGTTCGCCTTGACGCCCACCGACACCAACCTGCCCGCCGGCCCGCTGCACATCGCCATCGGGGTGACGACGACCGCCAGCGACGAAATCCCGCTGGCGTATTGCTCGACGGCGCGGCTGCGCGACTACGGCCTCCTGAACGCCACCACGCTTTCCGCACTCTCGGTGTACGTGGCCAGCCCCGTGGCTGACAACCAAGAAAACTTGTTGCAACTTCCCCTCCCGAGAGCCACAAGCGGCGAAATGCAATTCGCCCTCAGCCGCAACGCCGTCTGTTCGCTGATCGTCGCCATGTCCTGCACTCCTTTCCAGGGAGCCGCCGCCGACCTGCTGACTGTCCGCCGGACCACCGACGGCGTGAGTGTGATGGAATTGCGCGGCGCGGCGAACGCGACCTACGTGCTCCAATATTGCGGAGATTTGCGCGCTCCAAATTGGACCGACCTGGCCACCGGCACCGCTGACAATCAAGGGTGGTTGCAGATGACGGACAACACGGCCGGCCTGGCGGCCCGCCGATTTTACCGGGCGCGGCTCCTGACGGTTGACGCAATCAACGTCTACGTCGACAGCGTCGGGGGCAACGATGCGAGCGGCGGTGCCACCGTGCCATCCGCGTTGCGTACTCTGGCGGCGGCACGGAACGCAGCCTTGACCTACGGAGCCGGCGCGAAAGTCGGCCTGCTGGGCGGCTCTTCCTGGCGCGAATCGCTCGACCTCTCCACGCTCGCCAACGCCACCGTGCAGGCCGTCGGCACCGGCCCCGCGCCGGTGATCGACGGCGCGGACGTGGTGACGAGCTGGGTCCAGCAAGGCGGCACGAGCTTCGTGTACTACGCCAACGTCGCGCACGATGCCCCGGCGGACACCAGCCGGCTGACCGTCTACGAGGACGGCACGCTGCTCAAGCGCGTGGCCGACACCGCGACGTGCGATTCGACGCCCGGCTCCTTCGTCGACGTGAAGGGCAGCGACGGCTCGCCGGTCAAGGTGTACGTCCACCCGACGGACAGCGATAGCCCGGCGAGCAACGGCCACCGGTACGAGGTGACCACGCGGCTCTACGCCCTGGCCGGCGGCGCGGGCTTCACCTGCAAGGGCATTCAATCCATGCGCGCCATCGGCAACGACGGCGCGCTGGCGCTGTCGACGCGCACCGGCGTGTCCGTCAGCCAGACCCTCCTGCTCGACGGCACCAAGCACAACACCGTCTTCGGCGCGGGCACGGTGCGCGACAGCATCGCCGCCTTTGACGACCTGCCCACGTCGTACGAGCCCAGCAACATCGCCTGGACGGCTTACCTGCCCGACCCGACCGGGCAATCCCTGCTCTTCGAGCGGTGCGGCACGCTGAACATCTACGGCGGCGACTTCCTGGCCCACGGCAACGGCTCCACGCAGTACGCCAGCGCCATCCTGCGCCAGTGCTGGACGGTCGGCACGCTCTACACCAACGTGCCCGGGGCGGCCGGCACGCGCCTGGCCCAGGGCTGCTACGTGCGTGGGGCCAGTCAGGCTCCCAGCGCCGGCACCTGGGACCGGTGCATGGCGTACCTGCCCCTGGCGGGGTCGTTCGGCGTCGGCTCGGGGGCCATTGGCTTTGACGGGTTCGTGTTCCAGGACTCGGTGCTCTACGTCGAGCCGCGTTACGGCAGCGGCAACTACCTGCCAGTCTACCAGCCGAGCGGCACCTACAGCTTCAGCCACGGAGCGTTTGCGGGCCTGGACCTCTACGACTACGTCCTGAGCGACGGGGCCGGTGGGGGGGGCAGCACCGGCGTCATGACCGCCAGCCACACCGTGTTCTTCGGGGGCGGCCGGCCGGCGTTCGTGCCGACCGGGATGACCTACGTGGCCGACTACAACGTGTACTACAGCACGGTGCCCGGCGCGCAGTTTTTCGCCAAGTTCCACGGGACGGACTACGCCACGCTGGCCGCGTGGCAGACGGCGACGGGTCAGGACGCGCACAGCGTTTATCTCGCCGCCGCCGACCAGACGGCGGGCAACGCGGGCGCGTTCTGGCTGGGCGTCAAGAACGCCGCGAGCGGCACGGACCCGAGCACGGTCGGCCCCCGCGTGGGCGACTGGCGGGTCAACCCCAACGCGAAGGTGTACGCCGCCAACGGCACGGCCTACACCGGCACGTTCCCGGACGGCACGGCGATCACCACGGCCGGGCCGCAGGCGCACTGGGACTGGAACGCGCGGGCGAGTGCGCCCGGCGCGCCGACGGCTTTCCCCGTGGTTCCGGCTACCTTGGCCGACGCACAGGCATACGTGCTCCATCCCGACGCGTGGAGATTCTGACGGACCCGGGCGGGTACCGCCGGTTCGTCCCGCGCGGCACCGCCAACCCGAAGCCGGGTCCGGCGGGCCTCCGGCTTCAGTACACGTCGCGCCGGTAGCGTTTCGCCTTCTTGAGCGCCTCGACGTACTCGGCCGCTTCGTGCGGGGTTTTGCCGCCGGCGGTTTCGACGACCTTGTGCAGCGCCGCGTCCACGTCCTTGGCCATCCGGCTGGCGTCGCCGCACACGTAGAAATATGCGCCGGCCTCCAGCCAGCGGTAGAGTTCGTCGGCGTTTTCGAGCATGCGGTGCTGCACGTACACCTTCGCCTCCTGGTCGCGCGAGAACGCCAGGTCCAGCCGCGTCAGGATGCCCCCGGCCTGCATCGCTTCGAGTTCGTCGCGGTACAGGTAATCGTAGGCCGCCTTCTGGTCGCCGAAGAACAACCAGTTCTTGCCGGTCGCCCCCGCCGCCTTGCGGTCCTGCAGGAAGGCACGGAACGGCGCGATCCCCGTGCCCGGGCCGACCATGATGACCGGCAGCGACCCGTCCTCGGGCAAGCGGAAATGTTTCGCGGTGTGGAAGAACAACGGCACCGGCACGTGCTCGTGCGCGCGCTCGGCCAGGAACGTCGAGGCCACACCCTTGCGCTGCCGGCCGTGGCTCTCGTACCGGACGGTGGCAATCGTCAGGTGCGCCTCCTCCGGGTACATCCGGGGGCTGGACGAGATCGAATACAGGCGCGGCTGCAACTTGCGCAGCAGCTTGACGAACTCCTCCGGCGTGAAATGGATCGACGGGTGCGTCAGCAGGAAGTCGACGACCTCCATGCCGTAGACGTATTTTTCCACGTCGCCCTTGCGCAAAGGGTCGGCGAGCAGTTCGCGCAGGACCGACGCGCCTTCGGAGCGCGCCGCGATGTTTTCGAGGAACTGCTTGGACGGCTGCGTGATCTGGTAGTGCCGCCCGAGCGCCTGCCGCAACGGCACCGGCGCACCGTCGTTGCCGGGAACGATTTCCTCGCCGGTGGCTTCGAGGGCAGCGAGGATTTCCTCGACGAGCGCCGGATCGTTGTCCGGGAAGACGCCCATCGAATCACCCGTCTCGTACTTCAACCCGGAGCCGGCGAGGGAGATCTCGAAGTGCCGGATGTCCTTGCCCGAGCCGGGCTGACTGAGCGGGCGGTTGACGACGATCCGGCCCGGGAACGGGTTTTTGCGCGAATAAAGCGAGGCAGGGTCCGAGGACATGGACGGGCAAACT
>CALMVM010000093.1:0-8094 GCA_937873255.1 uncultured Verrucomicrobiota bacterium
GTCAAGGTCTTGCGGCGCGGCCTGGGAACGGGCAGCCTTTTGCGTCGTTTCCGGCACGAGGAGCGCATCCTCGCCGGGCTGAACCATCCCAACATCGCGCGGCTCTATGGCGGCGCGACGACGGCGGACGGGCTGCCCTGCCTCGTCATGGAATACGTCGAGGGCGAGCGGTTCGACGACTATTGCGACGCACGCCGGCTTCCGGTCGACGAGCGGCTCGCGCTTTTCCGCAAGGTGTGTGCCGCCGTCGCCTATGCTCACCAGCGCCTGGTCATTCACCGTGACCTGAAACCGGCCAACATCCGCGTGACGGCCGAGGGCGAGCCGACCCTGCTGGACTTCGGCATCGCCCGGCTGCTCGATCCCGACACGGCGCACGGCGGCGAGCCGACGGCGACGTTCGCCGCCGCCATGACCCCCGAATACGCCAGCCCCGAGCAGGCACGCGGCGAACCGATGACGACCGCCAGCGATGTGTATTCGCTCGGCGTCATCTTCTACGAATTACTCTGCGGCCACCGGCCCTACCGGTTGAAAAGTCGCCGGCCGGAAGAGATCGCTCGCGCCGTCGACGAACAGGTGCCGGAGCGTCCGAGCACGGCGGCCGGGCGCGTCGAACGGGCGGAGGAAAATGTCACGCCCGCGACCGTGAGTCTCGCACGCCGTGCCACGCCCGAAAAGCTGCGCCGCCGGCTCGCGGGCGATCTGGACGTGATCGCGCTGATGGCGTTGCGCAAGGAACCCGCGCGCCGCTACGCTTCGGTCGGCCAGTTTTCGGAAGACCTCCGCCGCCATCTCGAACGCTTGCCGGTCCTCGCGCGCAAGGACACCCTGCGCTATCGCAGCGCGAAGTTCGTCGCCCGCCACAAGGTTGGCGTCCTCGCCGCCGCGCTCGTCGCGCTCGCGTTGGTCGTCGGCCTGGTCGGCACGGCGTGGCAAGCGCACGAGGCACGGGTTCAGCGCCGGCACGCGGAGGAGCAGGCCCGCGTGGCAATGACGGAACGCGCCCGCGCCGAGCGTCGCTTCAACGACCTGCACAAATTGGCCAAATCGCTTCTTTTCGAGTTGCACGACGCCATCAGCACGCTACCCGGCTCGATCCCGGCACGCGAACTCCTGGTCAAGCGCACGGTCGAATACGTGGACAGTCTCGCGCAGGAGGCCACCGGCAACCGCGCGCTGCAAAGCGATCTCGTCTTCGCCTATCTGCGCGTGAGCAACCTCCAGGGCAATCCCACCGGCCCAAACCTGGGTGACACCGCCGGCGCGACCACGAGCACGCGCAAGGCGCTCGCCGTCGCCGAGCAGCTTTATGCCGCCGCGCCCGACGACGCGCTGGCCCGGCGCACCTACGCCATCGCCCGCGAGAAAATGGGCGAGATGCAACTGTTCGCCGGCGACGTGGCCGGAGCGTTGGAGCACGAGCAGGCCGCGTTGGCGATTTTCGAGGCGATGGCGAAAGCCGATCCCGTCAATCCCGAGCCGCGGCAACTGCTCGCGGTCAGCCACGCCATGCTGGGCGACCGGCTCGGCGGGGTGGAGGTTTTCCCCAACGCCGGCGACTCGCACGGTGCACTGGAACACTACCAGGCCGCCCTGGGCATCGTGCGGGAAATGGAGGCCGCGCGGTCCACGCCGCGACTGCGTCTGCTCCTCGGAGTGATGTACGGTCGTCTGAGCATCCAACTATTGTCGGAGGGCAAGCCCGCAGAGGCATTGGAAGCCGCCCGGCAATCGCTCGCCCTGGCGGAGGCGCTCGCCGCCATGGAGCCGGCGAACACGGTTCATCTGAGCAACGTGAGCGCGGCACGTCACGAGATCGGCAAGGCGCTGGAAGCGACCGGCGATTGGTCCGCCGCCCTCGAAAACCATCGTCGGGCATTCGTCATCAACCAGGAGATGACGGTCCGCGAGCCGAGGAATGTCCAGGCGCGCTCCTGGCTGGCGAACTCTCACCTCGCCCTTGCCCGGGCATTGCTCGGCGTCGGCGACACGGCGCAGGCGCTCACCGACGCGCGCCAGGGTTTTTCCCTCTTCGAGGCACTGGTTGCGGGTGATCCGAACGTCGTCGCCTACCGCAGCTGTCTCGGGTCGAGTTGCGAAATCCTCGCCGCCGTGCGCATGCGCGTCGCCACGGACGAAACTCTCCCTGTTCCCGCACGCCTCGCCGCGTGGGACGAAGCGTGTTCCTGGTACGAAAAAGCGCGCGAACTCTATGCTGGCCTGCGCGCCGCCGGCACCCTGCGCCCCGCCGACGACGGCAAGCCGGAGGCACTCGCCATCAAGGCAGCCGCCTGCCGGGAAGCCGGTGCGCATTTGCCGGGCGTCCCCGCGAGCGACAGGGAAACGTCGAATTAAAGACACGTGCCCGTGGAGGCACTCTGGCTTTGGGGTCACGACGGTTCCAGCGCCGGCACGACCCATTCGCCGACACGCGAGGTTCGGCTACCTGCCTGCGCAGACAGGAGCATTTACTGGGAGAACGAGGGGCTGAATTCCCGCTTGGAGGTGCTGGTGGCCGCCACGCCGATTTGCAGGGTGCCGGGCCAGTTGGCGGGGATTTCCTTTGTGCCGAGTTGTCTCCACTTGACGCCATCCGGGCTCGTCATGAAATAGAGATTTTTGCCGCGCCGTTCGAAGCCGAGATACACCGGGCTGTTCGGCGGAACGGGCTGGTCCGTGATCGAGCCGTAGTCCACCACTTTCCCATCCACGCACAGCCCGGCGCTCACGTAGGAAGCCAACTGTTTTTCGCCCGGACGCTGGAAGACACCGTGAAACAGCGTGAAAAAGTTCCCGTCATCGAGCATCAGCACGAGGCCCGCCCCGGTGTACGCGAAGCGTTCTGGATAGGTTGATTCGGTGCCGGGATCGAAGGTGCCGCTCACGATCACGCCGTACTTGAAGTTCGCATCCGCCATCGGCTTCAGCACGCGCGGCGCGTTGGTGACGTGGAGGTCGGGGGCAAGGTCGTGGTGCGAACCGGGCACATGGAGAGTGAAGGATGTCGCGGTTTTGGAAATCGTGCAGTCCCCGACGGGATCGGTCAGGGTCCCGAAGTGGAATTTGGAAGGTGCCTGCGCGGCGAGGATCGGGGCGGTGGCAAGCAGCAGGGCAAAGGGAAGGATACGTTTCATTTTAAGGTGGGTCCGTTGGTGAGATTGTGAGGGAAAAGGCAAGGGGAATCGTGCGGTTGGATGTTCGACTCAGGCCAGGTTATTTCTTGGATTCTGCGAGAGACCGTGCATCTGCCGGTGGCGCGTGACGGCAACGGCGGCGACGCCGAGCACCCAGGTCGCCGGCTCGGGCACCACCGTGGCAAAGCCGTACTCGGCCACGCCGAACCGCCTGTCCGCCAACCCGTAGGTGAACACCACCTTGCCGCCTTCCAAGGCGTGAGGAGCCAGGGTAAAAGAGGACACCGTGCTGCCGAACAGGGAGTCGTTCACGTTGATCACGTCGGTCAGGATGCCGTTCTGACTCGGGAAAATTCCGTTGACGTTGTTGTCGACGGTTGCTTTGAAGACGACGTTCGTCCCGCTGATGGAGAGATTGGTGGAGTCGAAGGCGGTGAAGGTGCCCAGCGTGAGCCCGCCGTGACCGGGCGCGGCGGTGGTCGTGTCGGCCACCGTCGAAACCGTCGAAGACCCGATGGCCGTCTGATAGATGCCGTTGAGGTTGGTGCTGCCGTCGTAGGAGTTGGCCATGAAGGCGACGTTGCTGCCGCTGATCGACACGGTGCCGAAGCCGGTGTAGGTGGCACCCCCGCCGTTCGGGATCGCGGTGCCGGTGTCCGCCAAGTTGGTGAAGGAGGGCTGCTGCGCCCGCGCGACCCCCATGCCCAGGCAGGCCGCGCAGACGAGCAGAGAGACGACTTCGGCGCGCACACGACGGGTCATCGTGAGCCGAAGGGACGGGGCGGCGGAGGCGGCCCTGTTGGAAAATATTTGCATGGTCGATGGAAGAGTCCGGCAACGCCGGCTGGCGTCTGGACGGAAGGTGCTCTGCGTCTAAAAAGGTAATGCCGGAACGGCCGGCAAAACGGCTCACGGAAAGCGGAACTTTTTAAAAACCCGGTTTTGACCGGGTGACCCTTCGCTGTCGGGGGAGCGATGGCAATTCAGGCTTGAGTTGTTCATCTGCGGCTGTTATCCCCGGTCAGTATCTCCCCCACCGGATGGCCCAGCCCGAACCTCCTCAAGAAACGGCGTTACCGGTACACTCCGACGCGCACCACGACAGCCTAGCCGAACTGGTGCGGGACCTTCTGCCCGTGTCGCAGGGCGTCGCTGCGATCACACCTTTCCTCTCGGTCGAGACGCTGCTGCCGCAGGTCTACGATGAGCTGCGCGGTCTCGCGGCCAGCTACCTGCGGCGCGAACGGCCCGACCACACCCTGCAACCGACCGCGCTCGTCCACGAGGTCTACCTGCGACTGGCGGGCGGCAGACCCGTGGACTGGCAAAACCGGGCGCATTTCCTGGGCGTGGCGGCGCGCGTCATGCGTCGGGTGCTGGCCGATTCGGCGGTGGCGCGCAACGCTCAGAAACGTGGCGGCGGCGCGCCGCGCGTCGCGCTGGACGAGGCCCTGGATTTCTCCGAGGAATGCACGGTCTCGCTTTCCGGCGTCGACGAAGCCCTACGCGTCCTGGAGCGGCTCGACCCACGGCAGGGGCAGGTGGTCGAACTGCGCTTCTACGGCGGACTAACCACGGAGGAAATCGCCGAGGTCCTGCAAATCTCCGTCGCCACGGTGAAGCGCGAGTGGGCGACGGCGAAACTCTGGCTCCAGCGCGCCCTCGATTGTCAGGCGTGATGAACACCTGCTCCGACCTGTCCGCCGAGCGTTGGCAGCGGATCAAGCCCATCCTCGCCGACGCCCTGGAATACGCGGACGCGGCCGGACGCCAGGCTTGCGTCGAACGGGCGTGTGCTGGCGATGAACTTCTTCGGCGCGAGGTCGAATCGTTCCTCGACCGGGAGGCATCCGGGCTAGAGAAGTTCGCCGACGGAGCGGGCGCATGGCATGAACCGACTGGCGGGGTGGCGGCCAACGTCGGCCGTCGGCTGGGCGCGTATGAGCTGGTGCGCGAGATCGGCCGCGGCGGCATGGGCGCGGTCTACCTCGCGCGCCGCGCCGACGGCCGGTTTGAACAAACGGCCGCCGTCAAACTGCTCAAGCGCGGCACCGACACCGACGAGGTCCTGCGACGCTTCCGAGCCGAACGCCGCATCCTAGCCCGGTTGGAACATCCCGGCATCGCGCGATTGCTCGACGGGGGTGAGACACCGGAGGGTCTGCCGTTCTTCGTGATGGAGTACGTCGCCGGGGTGCCGTTGACGGATTTCGCGCGTGAGCATCGCCTGTCCATCCCCGTGCGGCTGGAGCTTTTCAACAAGGTCTGCGCGGCGGTGCAGTTCGCGCACCAGAACCTGGTCGTCCACCGCGACCTGAAGCCCGGCAACATCCTCGTCACCGCCGAGGGCGAGCCCAAGCTGCTCGACTTCGGTTTGGCCCGTCTGCTTGGTCCGGCGGAAGGGGATCAGTCCGCGCCGACGATCACCATGGAGGAAAGCCGGCGGCTCACGCCCGCGTTCGCCAGCCCCGAGCAGGTGCGCGGCGAAACGCTCACGACGACGAGCGATGTTTATTCGTTGGGCGCGCTGCTCTACGAACTGCTGACCGACCAGCCGCCGCATCGTTTCAGTTCCCCGCACCCGCCGCCGCCCGAACTGCTGCGCGTCATCGGCGACGAGGAACCTCTCCGCCCCAGTCTCGCGGCGGACGCCGGGGTCCGTCCGCGTCTGCGCGGCGATCTGGACAACATCATCGGTCTGGCGATGTGCAAGGAACCCGCCCGGCGCTACCAGACGGTCGGCGCGTTCGCGGACGATCTGCGCCGCCATCTGGAAAGCCGCCCGGTGCGCGCCCGGCCGGATACCTGGCGTTACCGCACGGCAAAATTCGTCGGCCGCAACAAAACGGGCGTTGTCGTCGGCACGCTGGTCTTCACCGCGTTGATGACGGCGAGCATCACCGCCGCCTGGCAGGCACGGCGGGCGATCTACCACGCCGGGCAATCCGAACGACGCTTCAACGACGTGCGTACCCTCGCGCACAGTTTCCTCTTCGAGTTCCACGACGCCATCCGCGATTTGCCCGGTTCCACGCCGGCCCGCCGGTTGCTGGTGACACGCGCCCTGGAATACCTCGACGGCCTCGCGCGGGAGTCCGGCGACGACAACGCTCTCCACCGCGAACTGGCACAGGCATACATCCAGGTCGGCGACGTGCAGGGAAAACCGAACTCCCCCAACCTCGGCGACACCACCGGCGCGCTGGCGTCCTACCGCCGGGCCGCCGACATCGTGGAAACGCTCCCCGCCGACGATGCGTCCGACGCCGTGCGCGCGGAAGCCTGGGTTGCCCTGGGCAGTTTGCTCGCCAACAGCGGACGCGATCTCACCGGGGCGATGGACCTGGAAAAACGGGCGGTGGTGCTCCGCGAGAAACTCGCCGCCCGCGCCCCGGCCGATCCCGCCCGCCAGCGGGACCTCGTCGCGGTTCTCATTGCCATCGGCGATGCTTCCAACGATAACAACGTGGCGGTCTGGGATCGCATGGAGGAAGTTCGCCGGAGCCAGGATTACTTCGAGCGCGCGCTGGAATTGTGCGAGCGGCTGCGCGCCGGAAATCCGACCGACCCGGACTTGAACCGGCAACTGGCGAGGCTGCATTACCGCCTCGGTAATATTTACCACATGCGCGGGATGCACGACGTGGGCGATCCCGCCTTGCTCGCGCGGGGGTTGGAGCACTTTCGACAAACGGTGACATTGTGCGAGGCGGAGCTTGCCGCGTCTCCCGCCAGCGGTCGTGCCCGCCGGAACCTCGCGGACGGTCTCGTGATGAAATCGGAAGTGCAGACTCTGGTGGGCGATCCGGCGGGCGCGCTGGCCGAGTGCCGCCGGGGGATTGCCTTGATGGCGGAGCTGGCCGCCGCCGACCCCGAGAATTACTGGGCGCGCCAGGATCTGGCCTTCGCGCACAGTTGTGCGTCGATTCCCCTGCGTGCGCTCAACGATCTGGCGGCGGCCCTCGACGAGATGGATCAGGCGGAAAAGCTCTACCGTTCGCTGGCCGCCGCCGATCCGTCGAGCCTCACGCCCATCGCCCACCTCAACGGCATCCTGCGCGGGCGCACGGAGATCTGCAACGCGCGGCACGACCACGCCGGCGCGGTGGAGAGCGCCCGGCGCTGGGTCCTTTGCGCGGAACGCCTGTCCACCACGTCCCCGGACGACGAAAGTCTGCGCGCCGAACTGGCCCGCGCCCGCGCCGCCGCCGAACTCGCCGGACCGTAGCAGGCGGACCCGCCGCTGCTATTTCATGTCAGGAGGGTCGTCGTAGCTTTTTTCCTGCTTCGCGCCGGAGGTGATGCCCACCTGCCATTCGCCCAGGCCGTTCCGGAACACCGCATACGGTTCGTCCCAATCCCAGACCAGTGTCCGGGTGCGGTAGTGCGTGCGGATGAGCAGATGCACTCTCGCCGACCACAGATCGGTGTCGGGCGTGCCGTCGCCGCCATCATCGTAATGCCACTTGCGACTGGCACCGATGGTCACGCTTTTGATCTCCACGGTGACCGCGCCGTCGAGGCCGGGCTGAGCCGGTTTCTCATGCATTGCCTTGAGCGCCTTCTCGATGTCTTCGCGGGTGGGAGGCGGTGTGGTGGAACTGGAATGACAGGCGACGATGGTTGTCAGCGCGCACGCGGATAAAATTTGCGTCAAGCGTCTGATGAAAAGGAAACGGACGGTTTTGGAAGAGGGGACGTTCATGTGGCGATGGGAATACTCCGGGTAAAGTGTCGGCAAACGGTCGGAAACGAAACGCTCAGATCGGGAGTGGGCAAACCCGCCGCCCGGGGTGAGCCCGGCGGCGCAGGACGAAGGCGGCGGCGGCGATCAGCAGCGTGCCGGCCAGCCAGGTGGCCGGCTCAGGCACAGGCGTGCTGCCCAGGATCGCCAAGGCGAAGGAGCCATTGCCGTCGGCCTCGGCGAACTGGTAGTACTGGCCGCTGGGCGGGGTGA
>CALMVM010000093.1:8104-16826 GCA_937873255.1 uncultured Verrucomicrobiota bacterium
GTTGGGGGGGCGGCCCAAGCCGAGCTGGCCGCTGTCGGTTAGGCCCCAGACGTAGAGGCTGCCGTCCCGCGCCAACGCGTAGGAGCTGTCGGCCCCGGCGGCCACCTGCACGATGCCGGCCAGGTTGGCCCCGTTATACTGGACCTCGTAGGGCGTGGGGTTGGCGGCGGTGCCGCCCGACGACCCGTTGCCCAACTGGCCGTTGCCGTTGTAGCCCCAAGCGTACACGTTGCCCGCGCCCGTCAGCGCCAGACTGAAGTTGCCGCCCGCGGCAACCCCCGTGATGCTGGGCAGGCCCGCGATGAGCGTGGGCGTGGGGGTGGCGTTGGTGGTGCCGCTGTTAGTGTTGGTGCCCAACTGGCCGTAGAAGTTGTAGCCGAAGGCGTACACGCTGCCGCCACTCGTCAGCGCCAGGCTGTGGAGGCTGCCCGCCGCCAGACTCGTGATGCCGCTGGTCAGGTTGAGCACGGTTGTGGGCGAGGCGCGGTTGTTCGCCGTGCCGCTCGTGCCATCGCCGATCTGGCCGTACTGGTTGTTGCCCCAGGCGCGGGCTGCCCCGTTGGGCGTGAAGGCCGCCGGCTGCGGGCCGAGCGCTGCCGTCCGTCGTCGTTGTCACTGTATGGGCAGACCCGGGACTTGGCGTGGCCAGAGACCGGGAGCCCGGCGCGGGGTTCCAGACTGGGGATAGGGAAGCGGCGGTGATGGAGTCGGCGGGCAGGCTCAACGTCGGGACCGGTGCGGCCAGAGACCGGGGAATCGGCGCAAGCACGGCTTCTTCCAACCAGGCGGCGCGCAAGTCGGCGGACAGGACCGCCCGGGCCGGGACCGCGAGCAGGTCGGCGGCGAAGGCGCGGTGGGCGGCGCTGTCCAGCGCCGGGGCGACGACGGGTGCCGCCCAGTCAAAGAGGGAAACGGCGGGGTCAGCAAACGCCCGGGGCGCGGGCGCCGCAGTGGCGGACTCCGGCGGAGGCTTTGTCGGTGTGCGTTCACGGAAGGCGGCCGGCTCGCGGACGGGGTCGTGCCGGGTGAAGGAGTCGGACAACAACTCGCGGCTATCCCCGTCGCCCGAGATGGCTGGGACGGGCACTTCGAGTAGGCGGAACATCCGCGCGATGGGCGAGACCTCCAGGGTCAACGCGCCCACGGCCGGTGCGGCGGCCGGTTCGCCCGCGCGGGCGTCGGTTGAGACGGCGAACAACGCGGCGGCGAGAACGGGCAAGGCGGCGGCAAAAGGAAGGGAGCGAGGATTGTTCATGGAGCGGGCAAAGCGGGACGCAGCAAAACGGAAGTTGTGGGCACAACAGCGAACGACGCCGGCTTGAATTCACCTGCGCCGGTCGTGTGAAAACCGACGCATCCACCCGGATGGGCGAGTTCGAAAACCGCCGGTGAAAAAATTGCCCACTAGCCTGCAATGCCGAAACGACCGGCGAAACAGCTCAAAAATTTTGGTGAATTTTTCATTCTGCCCGGTCCGCTCTTTTCACATCGCGGCTGCCCTGCCGGGTTCCAACGCCTGAGGAAAGTCACCAGACGGCGCTTGCAGTAAATCTAGGCGCGACTCATTCGGATCAGGTATCGGGCAATGCTTCCGAAGTCGCCACGACCGGGTGCAGACACACCGGCATGCGGGCGCGAGCGATTTTATCCGATCTCACTCGCGGCATCAGGCCGACAAGGGTTCGGAGCCGGACGGCAGCCGCCTTTTTCCGGTGACGCCACGCGTTCGACTGCTAGACTACGGCTCGACCCCTCCTGTGCCGATGAGCCATACCCGCCTCTCCCAACTCCTGCAAAAGTCTCGACAAGCCCTCCTGACCGAATGGTTGAAGGCGCAAACGGAAGCCGACACGATGCGGCACGATCTGATCAAGGAAGACGAGTTGCGCGAACAATCCGCCGACTTTCTCCAACGTTTCGAGAAGGCGCTGGCCTCCGGCGAAATGAAAAACATCAAGGTCGCCGCCTGGGAGCCGGCCCTCGAAGCCTTGGACGAACTCTCGCGAAGCCGTGGGCGCATGGGGTTCACGCCCAGCGAGACGGCGACCTTCGTCCTCTCGCTCAAGGAACCCCTCGCCTCCGGCCTGCGCCGCGAGTCGAAGGACCCCGCGCAGTTGTTCGACGACACCTGGGCCTTGAGCACGCTGCTGGACAAGCTGGCCCTGCACACCACCGAGATTTACCAGCAAACGCGCGAGGAACTCATCGCCCGCCAGCAGGAGGACATGCTGGAACTCTCCACCCCGGTCGTCAAAATCTGGGACGGCGTCGTGGCCCTGCCTCTCATCGGCACGCTGGACAGCGCGCGGACCGGCGTCGTCATGGAGTCCCTGCTCCAGCGCATCGTCGAAACCGGCTCGGAGATCGCCATCATCGACATCACCGGCGTTCCCACGGTCGATACGCTGGTCGCCCAACACCTCTTGAAAACCGTGGCCGCCGCCCGGTTGATGGGCGCGGATTGCATCATCTCGGGCATCCGGCCGCAGATCGCCCAGACCATGGTGCATCTCGCCATCGACCTGAGCACCGTCACCACGAAATCGACCCTCGCCGAGGCGTTGCGCACGGCTCTTGCCCGCACCGGCTACCGCGTGGTCCACGAGCAAGCGGGCAAATAACCACCCGCCCCATGCAGGAGCGCATCCCCATTCTCCAGATCGAGGAACTCCTCCTCGTGACCATCCAGGTGGACATGCACGACCGCCTGGCGTTGCAGCTTCAGGACGATCTGACCACCAAGATCAGCGAAACCAACGCCAGGGGCGTGCTCATCGATATCTCCAGCCTGGAAGTGGTGGACTCGTTCATCGGCCGCGTGCTCGGCAACATTTCCACGATGGCGCGCGTCCTCGACGCCCGGACGGTCGTCGTCGGCATGCAGCCGGCGGTGGCCATCACCCTGGTGGAACTGGGGTTGTCGCTCACCGGGGTGCTCACCGCGCTCAACGCGGCCAAGGGCATGGCGCTGCTGCGTCGGCCGTGAACCGCCGCGATCCTCCTCCCGGGATGTCCGCGCTCAAAGACCAGACTCTCCCCGTCAACGCGGAGAACGATGTCGTGCTCGTTCGCCAGGCCGTGCGCGCGTGGTCGGTCGAACTCAAGTTCTCGCTGGTGGACCAGACGAAGATCTTCACGGCCGCCAGCGAATTGGCGCGCAACGTCCTCGTCCATGGTGGCGGGGGCGAAGTCCGTCTCACCTTGGTCACGCAGGGAGTCCGGCGCGGGTTGCGCGCGGTTTTCGAGGATCGCGGCCCCGGCATCCCCGACATCGCCCAAGCGATGCAGGACGGCTACACCACCGGCGGCACGCTCGGGTTAGGATTGGGCGGAGCCAAGCGGCTGGTCAACGACTTTGACATCGTCTCCGTACCGGGCGAGGGCACGCGTGTCACGATCACCCGTTGGAAATGATCCCCTCGGGGAAACCGGCCGTGCCGCCCTATGTATCCAACGCTCCTCATCGCGGTCAGTGACAAAAGCCAGGCCGGCGACGCCCGGCGGCAGGCCCGCCTGTGGGCGCGCTCGATGGGCTTGCACGACGAACCGGTCGAGCAAATCGCCCTGGTCGTGACGGAACTCGCCAACAACCTGCACCTGCACACCACCCACGGTGGCGAGTTGCTGCTGCGCAAACTCGAACGCGACGGCCAGTTCGGGGCCGAGATCCTCGCCGTGGACGCGGGACCGGGAACCGCCAATTTCAGCCCGTTCATGCGCGACGGGTATTCGACCTCGGGCACGCCGGGTAACGGCCTCGGGGCCGTGCAGCGGGCGTCGCGGGTCTTCGAGGTGCATTCCCAGCCCGGTCTCGGCACGGTTTTGCTCAGCCAGATTTGGCCGAGGGACTTTACCCCGGCCGCCGAACGCTGGCAGGTGGGAGCGGTCAACCTGCCCATGCGCGGTGAGACCGTTTCCGGCGACAGTTGGTGCCAGGGCGAGCGCGAGAATGGGCGGACGCGTCTCGTCGTCGCCGACGGACTCGGGCACGGACCGGCGGCGGCCGAGGCGTCGCGTTGCGCCGTCACGGCGTTCGCCGGGCAAAAGAACGACTCGCTGCCGGTCGTCATGCAGGCGATGCACAATGCCCTGCGTTCGACCCGGGGGGCCGCCGCCGCGATTGCCGAGATCGACCCGGCCCAGGAAAGCCTGCGCTACCTCGGCGTGGGCAACATCGCCGGCTGCATTCTCACCTCGGGCAAGCCGACGAGCCTCGTTTCCATGAACGGCATGGTCGGCGCGCGCAACGAAAAGATCCAGGAATTCCGCTACGCGTGGCCACGGGAGGCGATCCTAGTGATGAGCAGCGACGGCGTGAAGACCCAATGGAATCTTCAACGCTACTCCGGTCTGCTGCATCGTCATGCGGGGATCATCGCGGGCGTCCTGTACCGGGACTACAAACGCGGCACCGACGACACCACGGTGGTGGTCGTCCGCAACGTTCTTCGTTGACCATGAACAGCCTGCGGTTGCTGACCCTGCACATCCGCCTGGAGCACGACGTGGTGCTCAGCCGCCAGCGCGCCCGGCAGTTGGCCGCGGCTTTCGGCTTCGACGCGGCGGAGCAGACGCGCATCGCCACGGCGGTTTCCGAGATTGCCCGGAACGCGTTCGATTACGCCGGCGGGGGCCTGGTCGAGTTCTCCGTGGAGACCTCCCCTCGCCCGGGGGCGGCGCGCAGGGACATCTGCGGGCAGGTATTCCTCGTCGTCGTGCGCGACAAGGGACCGGGTCTGCCGCCGGCGGGACAGCGGCGCTCGCCCAACGGCCTGGGCGTGGGTTTGGCCGGCGCGGGCCGTTTGATGGACGCCATGGACATCGACACGCGCCCCGGGGCGACGGCGATCACCCTGCGCAAGACTTTCCCCGCCGGCGCGCCGGTGCTCTCCGGCCCCCAGTTGCAGGCGGCGATGGAGCGCGTGACGGCCGGACCATCCGCCGATCCGCTGGCGGAGTTGCAACGCCAGAATCAGGAACTCATCCGTGCCCTGGAAGAAGTGCGCGGACGCGAGGAAGACCTCGCCCGCGTCAACCAGGAACTCGCCGACACGAACACCGGCGTGCTCGCGCTCTACGACGAACTCGAAACGCTCCAAAAAGTCAGCACGCTGCTTTCCACCCAGCTCGACCTCCGAACGCTGCTGCGGGCAATCATCGATGCCACGGGGGAATTGACCGGCGCTCCCCTCGGCGCGTACTACCACCGCGACGAGAGCGACGGAATGTGGCGGTTGCAATCGGCTTCCGACGCTTTCGCCGGCGTGCTCGACGATTTGCCGGCATGCGCCGACGCGGACTTTTTCGGGCCGGAATTTCTCGCGCAATGCACCGGTGCGGCTGAAACCGAAAACCCGGAAACGTGTTCTTGCGACGACTCGAAGTTCACCCGCGCGCTGCGACCGAAACTCGCGCTGGGAAGCTGCGTCGCCATTCCGGTGTTGGGCGCGTCGGGGATGCTCGGCGCGATGGTGTTCGGCAGCGAACGGCCCCGCGCCTTTCCGGAGCGCAGCCGGCGCATCGTGGCGAGCATTGCCTCGCAGGCGGCCATTGGCATCGAGAAGGCGCGGCTCTTCGCCCAGGTGCAGAGCGCCAGCGCCGCGAAGGACCGTTTCCTGGCGATGCTCTCGCACGAATTGCGCACGCCGCTCAACCCGGTGCTGATGGCGGCGGACGAGTTGTATCAACATCCCGACCTGCCGCCCGCCATGCGCGACACCCTGCGCATGATGCAGCGCAACATCGCCCTGGAAGCCCGGCTCATCGACGACCTCCTGGATTTCAGCCGCATCACCAACGGTAAATTGCTGCTCCACCGGACCTCGCTCGATCTGCACGCGCTCGTTCGTGCGGTGGTGGAGATTTGCGCCGAAGACACCGCCGCCGGGGCGCACGGGTTGACGTTGGACCTCCAGGCCTCCGACGCGACGGTCTACGGAGATCCGGCGCGACTCCAGCAGGTGCTCTGGAACGTCCTGAAGAACGCGATCAAATTCACGCCGACAGGCGGGCGCATCGTCATCCGCACCGCACGGGCCGGCGACGGCGCGCTGATCGTGACCGTGACGGATAACGGCGCGGGCATCGAAAAAGCGAAGCTGGCTGGGATTTTCGGCGCGTTCGAGCAGGGCGGTGATGTCACCACGGCGCGCTTTGGCGGTCTCGGCCTCGGCTTGGCGATCACGAAGGCGTTCGTCGAACTCCACGGAGGAAGAATCCAAGCCGCGAGTGCCGGTGTAGGCCGGGGAACGCAGATCACCATCGAACTACCCGTGTTTACCGCGGAGGTCGCTCCCGTCTCGCCCGCCACGCCGACGGCCCCGCCCTCGTCCGTCGCGTCCACCGGCACGTTGCTGTTAATCGACGATCACGCGGACACGTTACAAGTCACGGCGAGGCTGCTGGAGCGGCGCGGCTACCGGGTGCTGTTGGCGACGGACTGCCGGTCCGCGCTGGCGACCGCGCGGCAGCATCCTTTCAACTTGATCGTCAGCGACCTGGGACTGCCCGACGGATCGGGATTGGCGCTGCTCGGGGAACTGCGGAAAATCCGCGCGGTTCCAGCGGTCGCGCTCAGCGGTTACGGCATGGAAGAAGACCTCGCACAGAGCCGCGCGGCCGGGTACGACGCGCATCTGACGAAACCAATCGATTTCCCACTTCTCCTCCGCGCGATTGACGGGTTGCTGGCGAATACCCCGGCGACTTGAGCCCCTGCGTCAGTATCTCCGAAATGTTTATTTCGTGATGATTTTCCCGTGCGCGAAGTCGTAGAAGTAACGCGGATTGGTGGTGTAATGCCCGGCGTTGGCAGGATCGGGAAAATAGTACACCACCGAACCCAGTCCGAAATCGTAGAGATAAGGAAACGGAAAACTCGGACTGGTGTAAAAGAAATCGTTGCTGGCGAAATCATACAGATACACGCCGTCGTGACCATCGGCGGCGTTGAACACGTATTGCCAGCCGAGATCGAAATGGTAGACGTAATGCGGATCGCTCAGGAAAGCGTAGTAACCGAAATAATTCCCGTTCGGAAACGCGAGGTAATAGAAACTCTCGCCCAGCGCGACCTCGCCCGCGAAAAACGTCGGCGCGGACGCGACCGTCAGCTTGAAAATCGTCCCCTCGTCGCCGGTGCCGCCGGCGGAGGTCGTCCCGTACAAATCGCCGTCGCTGCCGACGAACAAGCACGTCTGAGTTTCGGACCAGTCGCAGCCAGTGAATAAATAAAGCGTTGTCAGGATACCAGCCGGAGTGATTTGGAACACCGTGCCGTCGCCGTTCGCATCGCCACCGGCGGAAGTCGTCCCGTACAGATTGCCGTCGCTGGCCACCGCCAACCCGGCGTAGGGATAGGCACCGTCGGTGCCGCCGCCGAAATGATAGAGGGTGGTCAGGTCGCCCGTCGCGGCCATGCGGAAGACCGTCCCGAAGCCGTTCGCCCCGCCGTTGTCCGTCGTGCCGTAGAAGTTGCCGTCACGGCCGACCGCCAGTTTGCCCGTCGGCTGGTAGCCGTCGGTGCCGCTGAAATGATGGATCGTCGTCAGCGCGCCCGCCGGGGTGATCTGGAAGACCGTGCCGTCGCCGTTCGCGTCGCCGCCGTCGGAGGTCGTCCCGTAGAAATTCCCGTCGCCTCCGAGCACCAATCCGGCCACGGGGTACGAACCGTCGTCGCCGCCTGCGAAACTGTAGAGGGCCGTCACCGCGCCGGACGGGGTCACGCGGAAAACGGTGCCGTTCCCGCTTGCTCCGCCGTAGGTGGTCGTCCCGTAGAAATTCCCGTCGCCGCCGCGAGTCAACCCGGCGTGGGGTTGTGAGCCGTCGTCGCCGTGGAAGGCGTGCAACACGGTCACGGTGCCGTCGCTCGTCATCTTGAAGACCGTGCCGTCGCCGTTCGCGTCGCCGCCGCCGCTCTCGGTCGTGCCGTAAAAGCTGCCGTCATCGGCCGCCAGTAACCCGGCGAAGGGTTGCGAGCCATCGGCGTTGGCGTCGAAGGCGTGCAGGGTAGTCACGGTGCCCGCGCCGGTCATTCGGAATACGGTGCCGTCGCCGTTCGCGCCGCCGCCGTTGGAGGTGACTCCGTAGAAATTTCCGTCGCCGGCCAGCACCAACCCGGCGACGGGGTAGGAACCATCGCCGCTGAAGCTGTGCAGACTTTTCAGCGTGGCGATTTCCTGCGCTCGCGCTGTGAACGCGCAGAGGGCGATGCACCCGAAAGTGAGAACGCGAAGTTTCACGCGATTGGATAAAGAGGGAGCGGACATCCGCCGACGAATCCTTGTCCCGGAGTCATTTACATCGCTAGAGAATGTTCCTGGGGAAGGCAAGACATAATTTGCCGGACGGCCGGGTGGGCGAACCGCCCGCTCGTCAAGACAGCACCTCGTCGCCCGGCGTGGTGACCACCGGCGCTCGCGCGGCGGAGGCCGGGTTTTTGCTCGCCTTTCCTCCCCGAGCTTGGCGCAGGCAGGCGGCGGTCAGGAACAGGGCGTCGAGGACGAGCAGGGCGGCGACGTAGCCCTCCCCGCCGACCCCGCGCCCGTAGGAGTGCAGGCCCTTGCCCAAGACGAAGTTGACCCCGTACCACGCCATCACCACCGCCGCGAAACACACCACGCTGGCCACCGCCAGCCCGAACTGCCCCCACCAGCCCGCGATCCGCCCGTGGATGGCCACGATGTAGCACAGCAGCGTGATGAACGCCCACGTCTCCTTGGGG
>CALMVM010000094.1 GCA_937873255.1 uncultured Verrucomicrobiota bacterium
ATTTTGCCGCGTTCTCAGGCTCGTCGGCGGCGTCTTCGATGCCCTCGGAGGATGCGGCGGCCTTGTCGGCCTTCGGATCGACATCCCGCCGCTGGAATTTCTTTTTTTCCTTGGGGATCAGCGTGCGTTGCGTCTCCGCCGGGGCGGCCGCTTCGCCGCCCATCTGGACGCGCATCCATTCGAGAAAATCCCCGAACCCGGGCGGCCCGCCCGCCGGGGTCGTGTCCTTGCCGGCGTTGATGTTGGGCGGATTGACGCGCGGTGCTGGTGCCAACGGCTTGAGTTGGGCCGATTGCGAATGGCGCGGGTCGGTCGGTTCAGCGGGTTTTCCGTCGTCGTCGGCCATAGAAGGAGAGCATCAACTCAAAAACAGCAGCGCCGGCTTACCTAATGGAGAACCGAAAGAATGTAAAGCGGTGCGCAACGCGGGTAATAGGTACAGTTTGGCTGCCTCCGTAGCCCCGGCAGGGGCGGCAGCAAAGAGCCAACGGCGTGAGTCGTGGGTTCTCGTGTTTTCCTATCGTCACAGCCCCGGCAGGGGCGGAAGAAAACACGCCCGCGTTTCACGGACGGTCCGGCCGATTTTCTTCCGCCCCTGCCGGGGCTTTGCGGTTTGCTGGCGATGTTCCCCACGGCTTGCGCCGTGGGCTATATTCTTACGCCCCTGCCGGGGCTGAGAGGCAAAAATGTACCATTACCGGGACGAGACGCCGATTGCTTGCGCGGTGATTCGCGGTATGGTGCCCCACCCCATCTTACCGATGCATCTCATCTTCCTCCCCCGGAAAATGGCATCGCGGCTCACCGGTTTCCTGGCTGCTGCTTGCACGTTCCTGTCCATCGCCCTCCCCGTCCGCGCCGCCGTGCGCGCCGTCTACGTCGGCAACGAATTCTATCCTCCCAACGCCGCCACGGAGACGCTGGCCAAGCAGTCGGGCTTCAACACCCTGTTCCTGTTCACCACGAACGTCGCCGCCAACGGTGACATCGCCTACAACGGCACGACGGTGGTCTCCAACGGCGTCTACGTGGGCGACCCGACCTGGGGCAGCCGGCTCGCCGCTGTCAAGAACGACGGGCGGGTGACGCGGATCGAAATGTGCATCGGCAGCTACGGCTCGACGGCCTTCGACAACATCAAGGCCCTCGTCGCCTCCCAGGGGACGGGCTCGACCAGCATTCTGTACAAGAACTTCCTGGCGCTCAAGAACGCGACCGGCGTGGACGCCATCCAGTACGACGACGAAAAGACCTACGACGTTTCCTCCGCCGTGGCGTTCGGCAAGATGATCGCCGGCCTGGGGCTGAAGGTGACGTTCGTGCCGTACACGGCGCAGAGCTTCTGGGTCAACTCCAAGACGCAGTTGGGCGCGGCGGTGGATGCCATTTATCTGCAATGCTACGACGGCGGCGCGGGCAACAGCCCGGCGCAGTGGAACCAGGCCTTCGGCAACGGGGTCAAGGTTTACCCCGGCCTGTGGGGCAATACGAGCACCCAGCCGCAGGCCCTGGCCCAGTTCCGCACCTGGCAGCAGTCGCTCGGCATGAACGGCGGCTTCATGTGGCTCAACGGCTCGCTGCCCGGCGACGCCGAACCGTGGGGCCATCCGCTGCTGCTCGCGCTCGACCCGGTGCCATACTTCATGCTAGTCAACCAGACCAGCGGCAAACCGGCGGAACTCACCAACGGCAGCACCAACGACGGGGCCGCGGTCAACCAGAACGCCTACAACTACAACAACGTCAACCAACGCTGGGCGCTGCTGCCGACCGGGGACGGCAACCATTTCAAGCTGCTCTCGTGGGTGTCGGGTTATTCGTTCGCCGTGAGCGGCAACTCGACGGGGGACTTCGCGCCGGTCGTGGCGTCGAAGTATTCGAACAACTCCGGCCAGCAGTGGGACCTGTTCGACAAGGGTAACGGATGGTTTGAACTGCGCAACGTCAACAGCGGCAAGGCGCTGGATGTCAGCGGCGCCAGCACCGCCGACGGGGCCACGATCCAGCAATACCTCCCGAACAACACGGGAGCCCAGCGCTGGCGCTTCCAGCCGCAGGGCGATTACTACGTCGTCAACGCGACCAGCGGGCGTGACCTCTCCGTCCAGAACGGCGGCAACGCCAACGGCAGCCCCATCGTCCAGTACGATGAGCAGGCTGGTCCGGCTTTCCAGTGGCGCTTCGGCAGCGTGGCGGCCGGCTACTACAAAATGGCCAGCCTCAACGCCCTGACACGCGCGCTCGGGGTGGCCGGAGGGTCCACGGCGTCGGCAGCTAACACTCAGTTGACCGACTACACCGCCGCCAGCACGGGCGCGCAGCAGGTGCGCCTGTTGCCGCTGAGCGACGGGCACTTCAAGTTTTATTTCGCCCACGACGGCCAGAGCTTCGACGTGCCGGGAGGCCAGACCGCCAACAACGTGCCGCTCCAGCAATCCCCGGACAACGCCAACCTGTGGCAGCAGTTCGACCTGAAACGCGTGATGACCGCCGTGCCGATCCCACAGTCCGTCACGGGAGTAACCGTCAGCCTGCTCGACGGCAAGGCGACCCTGAACTGGAGCGCCGACGCCTACGCCAACGGGTACAACGTGAAGCGGTCCACGACCAGCGGAGGGCCCTACACGACGGTGGCTGCCGGCGTCGCCGCGACGACTTATGTTGACACCGGTTTGGCCTACAGCAGCACCTACTATTATGTTCTGTCGGGGGTCAGCGACACCGGCGAGGGTTCGAACTCGTCCCAGGTCACGGCGGCGGACGGCTACGAGCAGTGGGCGCAACAGAACGGCTTGACGCCCGGGGCCGCCGGGAGCGGGTTCGCCGACGTGCCGGCCGGAGCGGGAGTGGCCAACGGGGTGCGGTACAGCGTGCCTGGCGGCTTGAACGTCGCGCCGGGCGCGGGCGCTTCCACGCTGACGTTTGATCTACGCGCTGACCCGAGTCTGTCCATCACGGTGCTGGTTTCACCAGACTTGGTAAATTGGAGCGTCGCCGGGGGAACGCCGGCGGCGTCGGGCGACCAGAGCGGGGTGGCCGCCGGGTTCACGCGGCTCGTCTTCCAAGATGCCGCCGGCGGTCAGGCCACGCGCCGATTCTACCGCCTGCAAATCTCGCGCTGACCGGGGCGAAACCTCCGCACGGGTCGGAAACGGCGATGCCAGGTAATGGTACAGTTTGGCTGCCTGCGCAGCCTCGGCAGGGGCGGCAGCAAAGACGCGCGCGTGGGCGGGAAAGCCGTGCCGGGGTGTGGCTGCGCCTGCCGGGGTTCGGGCACCTGAGGACAACCTGACCCACGGCTCCACGCCGTGGGCGATCCTCTGTCGCCCCGCCGGGCTGCGGAGGCAGCCAAATCGTACCACGGCCTGCCCGACGCGGCCGGGGGTTGCCGTCGGCGACGTTTTTGCCTTAGCCTGTGGGCATGAGCGAGCACGGCCCGGCGGCGGGGACGGAACAAGGTGGAATCGTCGTCCAGAAATACGGCGGCAGCAGCATGGCCGGCCCGGACAAAATCCGTGCGGTCGCCGACCGGATCATGCGCACGCGCGCGGCCGGCCACGCCGTTTGCGTGGTCGTCTCGGCGATGGGCGACACCACCGACGAACTCCTCGCCACCGCCAAACGATTGTCCGCCAGCCCGGCCCGGCGCGAACTCGACATGCTCCTGTCCGCCGGCGAACGCATCTCCATGGCGCTGCTTTGCATTGCCATCCGCGAACTCGGCGGCGACGCGATCTCCTTCACCGGCAGCCAGAGCGGCATCATCACCAACGACCGGCATTCCGATGCGCGCATCATCGAGGTGCGCCCCTTCCGCGTGCAGGACGAACTCGCCCGTGGCAAGATCGTCGTGGTGGCCGGCTACCAGGGGGTTTCCTATAAAAAGGAGGTCACGACCCTGGGCCGGGGCGGCAGCGACACGACGGCGGTGGCGATGGCGGCGGCGTTGGGCGCACAGTGGTGCGAGATTTGCAGCGACGTGGACGGGGTCTATTCCGCCGATCCGCGGGTGGTGCCGGCGGCGCGGCGGCTAGATCGACTGAACTACGAGGAAACCCAGGAGATGGCCGAGGCCGGGGCACGCGTGCTCAACGCACAGGCGGTCGAATTCGCCAAGGAACGCGGGATCGCCATCTACGCGCGGGCGACCGCGCAGCCGCCGCCCGGCGCGGGCCTGGGCGATGTGGACGGCACGGTCGTGCGACGTTTCGCGCCGCGTCAGCCGGGCAGCGTGGCCGCCGTCGTCAGCGAGCGCGACGTGCTCTACCTCAGCGCAACGGGGACCGCCGGGCTGGCGGAACGCGTGCTCACCCTGCTCGACCGCTGCGACGCGGTCGGCAAACAATTTCAAATTCACAGCCCGAGCACCGCGCCCGAACGATGCGACAACCATCTGGCGCTCGTCCTGTCCCGCGAAAATCTGCACGGCGAACGCGACCTGTCGCGCGCCATCGCCGAATACAACGCATCGGCGCGTTCGCCCGAACAGATTTCCATCGGCGACGACTTGGGAGCAGTCAGCGCCATCGGGGCCGGTATCAACGCGACCTACCGCAACCTCCTCGCCGGTTCGGCCTGTTTGCGTGAGGCCGGGATCGTGGCACGCGGCGTCGCCACCTCGTCGTTTCGGATCACCTGGCTCGTCGAACGCGCGCGGCTGGACGAGGCCGTCTGTCGGTTGCACACGCTTTATGTCGAAACCCCCTCCCCACCCGTTCCTTGAATCCTATACTCTCATGAGAATTGCCATCTTCTTTTTTGCGTGCGTTTGCCTGCCAGCCTTCGGGCTCGCCCAGGATGAACTGAGCCCACCCCGCCCCGCGTCGGTCCCGGAGGATCGTCCCGCTACCATTTCGAACGACCCCGTCGGCCACATCTATGCGGAGATCGAAACCTCCAACGGCCTGATCGAAGACGAACACGATTTCCCCGGCGCGCCGCTCAACGTGAAGAAATTCGTCGGCCTCGCCGAACGAACCA